>NZ_BJXB01000012.1 GCF_007990775.1 Deinococcus cellulosilyticus NBRC 106333 = KACC 11606
TCGATTCTGCATAAAAAGGCAGGGCATAAAGTTTCTTGTTGTAGGAAAGGCCAATGCGCACAGGTTCCAGAACGTCGTTCAGGTCGTAGGATTTTGCAATGTCCTGGTTTTTGCTGAAGAGGTTTGAGAGGTCTTCCAGCCAGCCGTTCTTGGACCAGATGGGGACTTCGTAGGCTCCGACGGTGGCGATGTCAAATGTCCCTGCACCAGAAGCGACATCCAGGGTAATCTTTTGACGGAGCTCGTTTTCAGGGAGCACCACCCATTTCACCTTGATGTCCGGGTTTGCTTTTTCGAACTCGGGGGTGAGTTTCTGCATGGTCACCATGTCCGGGTTGTTCACGGTGGCGATGGTGATGGTGGTGGCGGCAAAAGCGGATGATCCCAAACCCAGCATCAGGCTGAGTGCGGCAAACTTCTTCATATTTTCCTCCCGAACCTTTTGGCGAGACGGCAGCATACAGGCAGAACAAGGACTTTGTTCTGATGACGAATATTCTGTGCTGTATGCTTATGGTCTCGTGTCCATAGTTAAGCACAAAGCCTGAGGCTTGTCTAGTGGGTGGACACGTGTCCAAATTTTATACCGGGCACACTTGATGTGTCTGGCCTCGGAATTGCACAATGAAACCCGCAGGAGACGAATGTGGCCACCATCAACGATGTTGCAAAACTTGCCGGAGTATCCCCCACCACCGCCAAACGGGCCATCAATGAACCCCACAAGTTGCAACCCCAGACGCTTGAAAAAGTGCAGTGGGCCATCCAGCAACTCGATTACGAGCCTGACCTCACCGCAGGGGCACTCCGCAGAGGGCGCAACCTGACGGTGGGTCTGCTCGTGGCAGACATCGTGGAGCCCTTCTTTGCAGAACTTGCCCGTGAAATCGGGGTGAGGCTGCGCAACTCCAACTACGGTCTCCTGCTGGCAGACAACGAATACCAGACGGAAATCGAACTGCACAACCTCAGGCACCTGGCAGGTCAACGGGTGAGTGCCCTGATCATGCGTCCGTCTTACGGCCCAGGAAACCGGGAGTACCTGCTGAAAATGCAGGACAAGGGCACCTACATCATCGAGGTGGACCACCACATGCCAGACAGCCCTTTTGATTACCTCATGCTGGACCATGAGCAGTGCATCAGGATGGGCCTGGAGCACCTGTGGAAGCTCGGCCACACCCGCATTGCAGGCCTGGGCACCCACCACCCGGAACTCTACCCCGAGTGGCGTGCCCATCATTTTGACCGCATCATGCGGGAACATGGTCATCCGGTGCTCTCAGCGTACCGGGAAATCATCCGGTACAACGAGCAGGACGCCTACGAGTTCACCCGCTACCTTTTAAACCTCCAGGAACGTCCCACTGCCCTTTTTGCCTTCAACGGCACGGAAGCCATCGGAGCGTACCGCGCCATTCAGGAAGCAGGGCTCTCCATCCCTGAGGACATTTCCCTGCTGGCCTTTGACAACCTCCCCTGGACCGCTCTGGTGAAGCCAGGAATTGATGTGATTGAGCAACCCATCCAGCAAATGGGAGAACTGCTGGTGCATCAGGTCCTGAAAAACATGGACGGCCCCAGAACGCCCCTGCACAAACTGCTTCCAGGCAAATTGATTGTGCGTGGAAGTTGTGGTGGGCCTTCCGGGAAGTGACCCGACGAAAAGCACCAGGGCAGGTCTGGAACCGCTTCAAAGGCTGGCCCCATCACTGGATGGGGCTTTGTGCTGTCGGTTTCCTCAGCTTGCCGTGTTTCTCCCCCGCAGGCCATACACATAGTCCTGATGCTCGATCCCCCACTCCAGCATCGCGTGAATGATCGGCTGTAAGGTGCGCCCGACATCACTGAGGGCATACTCCACCCGGGGAGGAACCTCCGGATAAACGGTGCGGTCCACCAGACCGTCGGCTTCAAGTTCACGCAGTTGCAAGGTCAGCATGCGCTGGGTGATGCCAGGAATCAGGCGTTTCAGTTGCCCAAACCGCAGGGTGCCTTTGGTGAGGTGGTACATGATCACCCCTTTCCAGCGGCCTCCGATCACTTCCAGAGTGAGTTCCACAGGACAGCCCAGCTTGCAGTCCCACTTGCGGTCCAGGGCTTTGCGTTCTGCTTCAGTCAGCACAGGGTTTTGCTGGTCACTCATGACATCCTCTTGCTGGACGCAATGGTTACATTCTTGTGGCTACGTTTCATTTTTGTAAGTACTTGTGACAGCTGCATAAATGCACGATACTGCAACTCAGGAGCGGGGGCAAGGTCCAGCAGACCCCACGCTGCATCTGAAACTGGAGGATTTCCATGACCAGCACCCACACCCAGAACCCTGAAAGCACCGTCAAAAGCACCATGAAAGCCGTGGTCATCAAAGCCCACCATCCGATTGAACATCCTGAGAGCTTTCTGGATCTGGAGCTCGCCACCCCTGTTGCCACCGGGCATGACCTGCTGATTGCCGTGAAAGCCGTCTCGGTGAACCCGGTGGACTTCAAAGTGCGTGCTTCCAGACCGGGCGTCGAGCTTCCCGAGCCCAGAACCCTGGGCTTTGACGGTGCAGGCGTGGTGGTGGCCGTTGGGGAAAACGTGACCCTGTTCCAGCCTGGAGATGAGGTGTACTGGTCCGGTTCCATCGTCCGGGCAGGCTCCAACGCCGAATACCAGCTTGTGGACGAAAGAATCGTCGGGAAGAAACCCACAACACTGGACTTTGCGGAGGCTGCTGCCCTGCCCCTGACTGCAATCACCGCCTGGGAAAGCCTGTTTGATCGACTGCGCATCTCTCAACGGGACCAGGGGAAGAGCATCCTGATCATTGGCGGAGCAGGAGGGGTGGGCTCCATTGCCATTCAACTGGCGAAACATGCTGGACTGAAAGTGATTGCCACGGCATCACGACCTGAAACCCAGACCTGGGTGAAAGAGCAGGGCGCAGATGTGGTGATCAGCCACAGCAACCCCCTGGATGAGAAACTCACTGCAGTGGGCCTCCCTGAAGTGGATTTCATTTTCAACACGGTCAACACCGTGCAGTACTGGGAGGTCAGTGCGAAGGTCATCAAACCCCAGGGGAGCATCGTGGCGATCAATGGCACCCCGGAGAAACTGCCCATTGGAATCCTTTTCTCCAAGAGCGTGAGCTTCCACTGGGAACTGATGTTCACCCGCAGCACCCATCAGACCCCAGACATGATCGAGCAGCACCACCTGCTGAACAAAGTGGCCGACCAGATCGATGCAGGCACCCTGAAAACCACCCTCAAAGAAAATGTGGGAACCATCAACGCAGAGAACCTGAAAAAGGCCCATGCTCGCCTGGAATCAGGCCAGGCCATTGGCAAGGTTGTGCTGAGCGGCTGGTGAATTTTTGAATGCAGACTGCCCTGAAGATCAGGGCGGTTTTTTGTTGGAGCGGGGCCGTCTCACATGAACACAGCCTCTTTGTAAAAATTTCTGAACATCCTCTGTAAGAATTTGTCCCTGACAGAAAATTTATAATTGATGTACAGTGATTTCCAACCATGTTCTGCCCTTCCCGGTCCCAGGAGCTGATGTGAATACACCCGCCGTACAATCCGTGCTTCAATCCCTCAGCTGGGCCACCGGAAGGTTGCTGCAGACCCCGGAGCATTTCTTTCAGATTTTGAAGGTTTTTCTTTCCGACCTGCGGCAACACACCAACATGGATTCGGCGGAACTCTTTCTGGCAAGCCCACAGCAGACCCACCTGCTCCTCACCTCCTATGACGGCAAGCACCGCAGTGCTTTTCTGGAGAAACTGGTGTTCCGTTTTGGGATGGGGTATCCGGGCATCGTGGCCGAAACCCGGGCACCCCTCAAAACCAGTGAAGTGCAGCAGGACCAGCGTTACCTGCGGGACGAGGTGAAAAAACTCGGGTACCAGAGTTACGTCTGTTACCCTCTGGTGCTGCCCCACAAGGTCATCGGGGTGATCAATCTGGCAAGCCGCAGCACCCACATTCCTGCGGAAGCCGAGCGCATCCTCAGCCATGTGGCCCCTTTGCTGGCGTCCAGCCTGTACTCGGTGCTCACCTCACTCAGTGAGGGGGCGTTTCAGCAGATCACCGATTCGGTGCACAGTGGCACCAACACCGAAGGAATGTCCACCTTGCTTGAACAGGGCATCCGCATCTCTGGTGGGCAGTGCGGGGTGATTCACCTGCTGAACGGTCAGCGCATTGAGTCCCACCCGGAGCAGCTTCCGGCCTGCAGTCACATCTGCCATTGCCCTGCCGTGAAGGGCCGCATCCTGATCAACTCGATTCCGGGCATGAACTGCGAACACCAGTCCAAAGTGACCCGCACGGTGTGCCTGCCCCTGTGGTCTGGCAATGAGGTTTCTGGCGTGCAGACCATGCATTTTTCCAAAGGCTGGGCTCCCTCCACCCAGGCCGTTGCCCCACTTTTGTGGTTCAACCGTCTGGCCTGGCAGGCCCTTGCCCCCAGAAGCGAAGCCGCCCAGAAAACAGCAGATGTGCCGTGGCTGGAGATCGAAACCTTTGGGGCCTTCCGGGTGAAGAAGCAGGGCCAGATGATGGGGCCCACCGAGTTCGGACGCAGACAGGCGTACCTCCTCTTGAAAATTCTGGTGTCCCGCTGGGGAAGACCCATCACCACCGAAGAACTGCTGGACGTCCTGTGGCCCGAAGAAGACCCGGACAGAGCCCTTCCCCGTTTGCATGTGGTCCTGAACGCCCTTCGCAAGGCCATCGAGCCTGATCCGGCAAAACCCTCGGTGATCCTGCGGGACGGAAATACCTACCGCTTTGCCCCTGAAGGGGCCCATCATCTGGATGTGGAACGGTTCGAGCAACTGGTGGGTCAGGCCGACCAGATGCAGGGCCAGGAAGCGATTCAGCAGTACCGCATCGCCCTGAAACTCTACAAGGGAGACTTCATGGCCGATGAGGCATACGCAGACTGGTGCGCTCTGGAAAGGAATTACCTGAAGGAGCAGGCCGTGAGGGTGATGTTCCGCATGGCCGACCTGTTGCAGGAACTGGACCAGCAGGCCGACGCGCAGGAGATGTATTACCGCATCCTCTCCATTGACCCCTACCAGTTTGATGCCTACGAGTCACTGATCGACCTCCTGAACAGCGTCAACCGTGTCCAGGATGCACAGCTCTGCTGGGAGCAATACCGCACACAGTACGGCGAGCATCCCCCCATTCCCCGGCCTGCCTGAGGACTGCATGCTGCAAACCATTGATAAAACAGGCGTCGTGTACCAGAACCCCAGCTGCAAACTGGTGCGCAAGAAACTTTCAAAAGGGCAGGCCCTGCCCACCCACAACCACCCCGGTGAGGACGTTCTGATCAGTGTGGTCTCTGGAAGTGTTTCTGGAAAACTGGCAGGAGAGGCTTTTGCGCTGACTGCAGGAGACCTTGTGCGCTTCGATGGAGCGTTGATGGTGGACCTTGAAGCCACCTCAGATGGCACAGAGTTTCTGGTTTATGTGGTGAAGAAAAACGGTTGAAAAGCAGGCAAAAACCCCCGAGGACTTCACGCTCGGGGGTCTTTTTTTGAGACAGATCAGGAACGGGATGCCTGAAGGGCATGCTTCAGGTCACGCACCCGGTCGTGGGCCGCTTTCACTTCGGTGTACTGCTTCTCGATCAGGGCGCGGATGTCGCTGGGGAGCTCTTCTTTCAGCACGTCCTGGTAGTTCTGGATGGCGGCATCTTCACCACGTTCGGCCTCGGCGATCACGGCGTAATCGTCTTTGCCGGTGATGGCATCACGCACGTTGATCCAGGCACGGTGCAGGGCTGCACCGACGCTGCTGTGCTCTCTGGGCTTGTCGCCGAGACGACTGATGGCCTGTTCGATCTCACCAATCAGGCGGGCGCGCTGGGCAGCGTATTCGTTGAACATTTGTTTGTATTCTGCGCTGGTGGCTTCATCGGCAGACTCGCGGTAGCCTTTTTCGCCGTCCTTAAGGGTGCCCAGAATGAATTGCAGTTTATCGAGTACCTGTTCATTGTTTAACATGATGTTCCTCCTGCCCCTCAAGGGGGGTGAATTACCCGTAGGCTATTCAGTTTGCAGGTGAATTTAAGGCACAATTGACACATTCTTAAGAACATGATGGTCTCTTCGAGATCCAGATGAGAAGGCAAAGGACAAGATCACAATGTAAAATCGATGCAGCATGCAGTTTCTGTAAATGACCTGTGTTCATAATAAAGACATATGGACCTTCGATCAGGCAAGGCCTTCTGGCCCATTCAAAACGGACTCATTCGACCCTATCCCCCTTTGCAGGAACACCAGACCACCGACGTGGTGGTGCTTGGAGGGGGCATCACCGGAGCCCTTGTCGCGTGGCACCTGACCCGGGCAGGCATCGACTGCGTGGTGCTGGACCGGCGTGATGTGGCTTTCGGGAGCACCAGTGCATCCACAGCCATCCTGCAGTACGAGATTGACACGCCCCTGACCCAGCTCAGCCGCCTGCTGGGAGAAGAACATGCAGCGCGGGCCTACCTGCTGTGCCTGAAAGCCATTCGGGACATCGAAACCCTGTGCCACGAACTTGGCGAGGATGTGGGCTTCCAGCCCAAGCACAGCCTGTATTTCGCTTCTAAACCTGCAGATGTACGGGGGTTGCAAAGAGAGCACGCCCTGAGAAGAAAACATGGCATCCAGGTGGACTTCTGGGACGAGGAGGAGATCTCCAGACATTTCCCTTTCCGCAAAAGTGCCGCTCTGTATTCCCAGACCGCAGCCGAGGTTGACCCATACCGTCTGTGCCATGCCCTCCTGAAGGCGGCCACAAAGAAGGGCCTGAGGGTGTTTGACCGCACAGAGGCCCAGTCATGGGACACTGATGATTCGGGAGTGACCGTCAGAACCGACCGTGGCTTTGATATCCGGGCCAGCAAGATGGTCTTTGCCACCGGATACGAGGCCCAGAGCCTCCTCAGGCAGAAAGTGGTGCGCCTGCGCAACTCCTACGCCCTGGTCAGTGAACCCGTCACCGAATTCACCGGATGGCATGAGAAGGCCCTGATCTGGGAAACGGCACGTCCCTACCTGTACGCCCGCACCACCCAGGATGGCCGCATCATGATGGGTGGAGAGGATGAGACCTTCAGGACCCTTCCCATCCGGGAGAGGCGCATTCCAGGCAAGCAGGCCCGTCTGGAGGAGAAGTTCAGGGACCTCTTCCCGGAGATTCCCCTGGAAACCGCATTCGCATGGGCCGGAACCTTCGGGGAAACCCGGGATGGTCTGGCCTACATCGGGGAGCACCCTGATTTCCCGAAAGCCTACTTCGCACTGGGTTACGGCGGAAACGGCATCACCTACAGCCTTCTGGCCGCCCAGATGATCCGCGACATGATTCTGAAGGGGCACCATCCAGACTGGGATGTGTTCCGTTTTGACCGGTGACGGACTTGTGGTGTCAGACCGTCCGTTTAGCCCTCGACCCCCGGCTCTCGGCCCTCGGCCTCATCCCGATCATCCGGGGCCAGCACCTCCTCGATGATGTCCTGTAGTGTAATGATCCCTGCAGTTCCCCCCAGTTCATCCTCCACCACCGCCAGATGGGTCTTGCGCTTTTTCATCATCACCAGGGCATCGCTGAGGCGGGTGGAGTCCGGGAAGACAATCACCGGGCGCAGGATGTGCGAGATGCGGATGTCCTGCGGAGACACCGAAAAGGCCCGGATGGCATCTTTGATGTGGATGTAGCCGAGGGGCTGATCCAGGTAGGTGTCCACCACCAGAAATCTGGAGTAGGTGCCTTCGTGGATCAGCTGTTCAAGTTCTTCTGCGGTGGCCCGGATGGTGAGGGCACGGATCTCGGTCCTGGGGGTCATCACCTCATTGACCCAGCGTTCTCCGAAGTCAAAGATGCTTTCGATGAACTGCTGGTCCTGGCGGTCAAATTGGCCTCCCTCTGCACTTTCCTCCACCAGGAATTCGAGTTCTTCGGAGGTGTAGAGGCGGTCTCCTGAACCGGTGTCCTTGATCTTCAGGGCACGGAGCAGGAAAAGAGCGGTGCTGTTGAGCACGAAGATCACAGGACGGAACACAAAGCCAAAGATGCGAATGGCCAGATCCACCCCGTAAACGGTGCTTTCAGGACGTTGCAGGGCAAAGGCTTTGGGGATCATCTCTCCGAAGACCACATGCATGTAGGTGATGAGGGCCAGGGAGATCAGGGTTCCGAAGGTGTGCGCGAGGGCATGGCTGAACCTGAAGGTGTGCTCCAGTGGGCCATACAGCCAGGAGGCAATGGTTTTCTCGCCATACATGCCAAGCAGGATGCTGGCCAGGGTGATGCCCAGCTGACAGACGGCAATGTAACGGTCTTTGCCTGTTGCTGAACGCAGGAGGGTCAGAATCCTCTGGGCCACCCCACTGCCTTTCTCGGCGTCCTGTTGCACCCTGGGGGCTTTGCTGGCCACAATGGCAAACTCAGCAGCCACAAAAAGACCATTGAGCAGGATGAGGACCACAATCACCACAATGGGAAAAACCACGGCCATCATGGGGCACCTCCGGCAGATCCATCCAGTTTCAGGCGCACCAGCATCACCTGTTTGCCCTCCACCGATTCCACCCTGAGGGTGACCCCAGGAAAATTCAGCACGGTGCCCACTTCGGGGACCTGTTCGAATTCAGACCACACCAGACCGCTGATGGTGTAGGCGTCCTCGTCGGGGAGGTTCATGTCAAGCTGGTTGTTGACCGTGTGAATCGAGACATCTCCCCGCACCAGAAAATCATTGCCCTGCCTGCGGATGGCGGTTTCCTCGGCATCGAATTCGTCCTGCAGTTCTCCGAAGACCTCCTCGAAGATGTCTTCTAACGTCAGCAGGCCACTGATTCCGCCGAATTCATCGGTGAGGATCACCAGGTCTTTGCGTTGCTGTTTCATCTGGTCCCAGGCATCCCGCACGTTCAGCACATCTGGAACGAAGTACACCGGGTGCAGCAGGTGCCGGATCGAGTCCTGTGGACCGTTCTGCAGGTCCAGAAACAGATCCCGGACATTCAGAATCCCAATGATGCGGTCAATGTTCTCCTCAAACACCGGAAAGCGGGTGAAAGGGGTCTGGACCACTTCATCCATGACCTCCTGGGTGGAGCGGTTCACGTCCAGGGCCGTCATGCGCACCCTCGGGACCATCACTTCACGCACACTCTTGTCTTCGAGGCTGAAGACCCCACGCAGGAGTTGCTGCTCGTCCTGATCGATGAGGCCGCCACGGGCACTTTCCTGAAACAGGATCTCGAGTTCCTCAGGAGAGTGGACATGCCCGTGCTCCAGGGTGGGCTGCATGCCCATGCGCCTGAGCAGAAATCCAGCAGAACCATTGAACAGGTGAATCAGGGGCGTGAAGAGCCACACCGAAACCTGCATGGGTTTCAGGGTGATGAGGGAAATCTGCTCCGGGTACCGGATGGCAACCGTCTTGGGAAGAAGCTCTCCAAGGACCACCTGAAGCGCGGTCAGCGCGACAAGCACAATCAGGGTGGCAATGGTGGCTGCTGCTGCCACATCCCCAAACAAAGGCGTAAGCACCGGGGTGAGCTGTGCCTGTCCGTAAGCACCCACCACCAGGCTCGACAGGGTGATCCCGATCTGGCAGGCCGCCACATACCGGTCCAGTTCTGCAGGGCTGTTCAGCACATCCAGAAGCTGGGATGCCGGACGGTTTCCGTCATGGACCATTTCCACCAGACGGCTTCTGCGGCTGGACACCAGACCAAACTCGGCGGCAACATAAAGGGCGTTCAGGGCCACCATCAGGACCACCACGACCAGCACCAGCACGGTGTTTATGACGACCACCTCGAAAGAACATCAAAAAAAGACAGCGTCGACCACGGGGGGTCCTCATCTGTCCGGTCAGACCAGAGTTTCATATTAATGTCCAAGTATAGGGATTTCACAGGGTCAGTGCAAGAAAATCAGGATGCAATGGGGGCGTATTTCACAAGGTCGGACTCGACCCGGACGAGCAATTCACGCAGGGAACGGGGCCGCAAGATGATGTCCTCCACCCCGAAACGCCTGATCCATTCGCTGACTTCTTCCTGCCTGAGGCCAGAAACCACAATGACAGGTGTGTTCGGATGGCGTTCCCGGCAGGCTTTGAGGATCTGGAAGGCCCGGTCCAGACGCACCCCCAGGTCCAGCAGGATCACATCAAAGGGCTCTTCCTGTTCCAGGACCGTCTGGGCCTCCTCCGGGTCACTGACCTCATGCACCAGATAGCCCAGCTGGTTCACGAAACGCCTGAGCATCATGGCCTGCACCGCCTCGTTCTGAAACATCAATATGCGTTGGGAAAGATTTTTCATCTCTGGCTCCTCGTTCTGTATGATTTCAGGTGCACTGCACAATCAGGTGATGCCGGGGCAAAACGGACTTCACAAAACATCCCGGGTCAGAGTAGAAAAATAAAGGTCATTTTGAACCCTGGCGGAGAAGAACAAAGTTGTGCGGGGAAAACCATGCTCATTGTCGGTGATTTTGCGTTTTGAGACTGTACCAGATGACAAAAATCGGCCTTCATTTTTCATAAGCTGTGGTTCAGATGGGTCTTGGTCCGGCTTCAGGTGGCCTGTCTGCATGTCGTTGCAACAGCAAACACCTTCCCGTGTTACCCTCCGTGAATGGAGCGGAGCGCAAGGCGTGGGGATGGAGCAAAATTCTCCGTTGGTTTTCGCAGGATCAGGAGGCGCACCTGGGAACCTGTGCCATCCATTCGCGTTTCCCTGCAAAGCATCTCCTTGCTGGTGCTGGCCCTGGGCATGTCTGCAGCGGCCCACAGTGGAACACCCCTGAAAGACAGCCAGTTGCCGAAACCCTCCGGGCTTTTCGGCCTGCCTTTTGCAGGCCCTGCTGGCCCGGACACCTGGATGGTCGGTCAGGTGTATGGGAACACCACCGGAGCCTACCGCATGCGCAACACCGATTACCGTTCTGGTCAGGGCATCCATTTCGGGCTGGACCTTGCAGCACCCTGCGGCACGCCTGTCCTGGCCATCGGAACTGGGGTGGTGCAGGAAGTGGACGGCCCTCACGGATCTCCACCCCACAATCTGGTGATTGACCACGGGAATGGCCTATCGAGCCTGTATGGTCACCTGCTCAAAAAACCCACCCTGAAAGTGGGGCAGCGGGTGAAGAGGGGACAGGTGGTGGCGGTCAGTGGAGACAGTGAGTTGACCTGCCACAGTTCCCAGCATCTGCATCTGGAGATCAGAGACACCAGCCACATGCGTTTCTTCAATCCCACCCAATACATCCAGGCAGATTGGGACACACTTTACCTGCAGGGGGCTTTCTACCGGGGATTTCAGCGGGATCTGGGCAACATGCGCAAATGGCAGTTTCCAGAAGACCAGCCTCAGGTTTTCCGGGGAGGTCCACTGCTGAACCAATTTGACCTCAGCTGGCCTCCCGATCAGGCCCAGCACACACCCCAGCAGGGGGTGTTTGCAGGATACCAGCCTGTGAAGATCGAATGGCCCGGCAAAGAAATCCGTCTGACCTCTGGAGGGTGCTGTGTGCAGCCTGAGTTCACCCCGGACAGCAGTCGGGTGATGTTCATGGACAGACCCGACACAAAAAGCCCACTGGGCTGGTATGCCGTGCAGCCTCAGGGCAAGCCGCAGGCCCTGCTGCCTCTGGGGTGGTACAGCCCGGACCTCCAGCAGCAGGTGTTGCCGGGAGCCCTTTTCATGCATCCCCAGCACCCGGAGCAGGAAGGTCTTGTGCACACGGTTCCCGCAGGGGTGGGTGAGGTGTTCTGGGCTCCAGACGGCAGCAGCTTTGCCTGGAACGAAATTGAAGAGAAAGGAACCAGTGACGTGTGGCCCAGCACCCTTCAGCTCTCCAGTTCCCAATCCAGTTCATTCAAACCTGTCACCCTGTATGGGGGGTACGCTGGTGGGGTCAGAGGCTTTCTGGACAGGGACACCCTGA
The DNA here is from genome assembly GCF_007990775.1 of Deinococcus cellulosilyticus NBRC 106333 = KACC 11606. NCBI lineage: Bacteria > Thermotogati > Deinococcota > Deinococci > Deinococcales > Deinococcaceae > Deinococcus > Deinococcus cellulosilyticus. The sequence continues at coordinate 11,973 of NZ_BJXB01000012.1, forward strand.
TTGTGGTGGGCCGCAAGGCCCTTCAGCAAAAGCTGCAGACGATGTACACCCTGAACCTGCACACCCAGCAGACCCGCACCCTGGAAACTGCCCAGGAAATCCGTGGTGTGAGCATCAGCAAGAATGGTAAATGGGTTGCCTACTTGCTGTCTTTCAGCCCGCATCACAAAAACGGCCTGTTTGTGGTGAACCGCGAGGGAAGAAGGTTGCAGGTGCCCGGATTTGGCTCCTACCGCTGGAAGGACGAAGACACCCTGCTGCTGGTTCCCATGAAAGACACCCCCCAGAGGCACACGGTGCATCACTGGACGGTGGGAGACCCCGAACTCCGACCTCTGGTGCAACTGTCCGGCAAAATCAGCAATGACCAGTGGGTGGTGTCTCCAGATGGGAAAAATCTGGCTTATGTGCAAAGCCAGGACCACAACATTTACGGTTTGAAGCTTCCAGAGTGAACCAGATCGGTGAGGGGCATGTCCGGTTTCAGGCTGATGGGCTGGCCTCGACAGGTGGGAGCCTGGGCCACCAGAAAAAACCCTGCATTTGCAGGATCTGAGGGTGCAACAGACCAGGGCTCAGCGGTACAGTTCAGGAAAATCCGGGACCAATCGACCATAGATCCAGCTTTCCAGAAAAGCCTTCAGGTCTGTCTTTCCTGAGGCTTTGACCACCGTCTGGATGAAGTCTTCACTGCTGGCATTGCTGAATTTGTAGGTGTTGTAATACACCTTCAGAATGCGACGGAATTCTGCATCTCCCAGACGGTAGCGCAGAGCGTGCAGGACCAGAGCCCCCCTCTGGTAGGCCCGCTGGCTGAACAGTTCCTCCCGTTCTTTGATGTAAGGAGGTTTCATCTGCTGGGTCCTGTTGCGGGTGTGGCGGGTTTTCAGGAAGGCTTTCAGGTCGGCTTCCCTGGGATACTGGTAGAGGTCCTGAAAGAAGGTGGCGAAGCCTTCATTGAGCCACAGGTCCGACCAGGTTTTGGGGGTGATGCTGTTCCCGAACCACTGGTGGGAAAATTCATGCAGAAATCCCCAGTCTTTGAGGGGCCTGTTCGGGAAGGTGGAGAGGGTCTGGGTTTCCAGGGCGTAAGGGGTGGGATGCTCCGTGAAAATCACCCCGTATTCCTTGAAGGGGTAAGGTCCAGCCCAGCTTTCCATGAAACGCATCATGTCGGGCAGTTTGGCAAGTTCTGCTGCCTGAAAGGTTTTCGAGATGCCCACTGGACGGTAATTCCGGACCTGCACTCCGCCATTCAGGGTGGAGCGTTCAACATTGTACTGGTTGATGTGCACGGTGGTCAGGTAGGTGGCCATCGGCTCAATACTCTGGTAGGTGTAGGTGGTCTGGTTGCCCGTGTTCCTGCTGCCCTGAGCTGTGCCATTGAAGACGGCCAGGTACTTCGAGGGCACGGTGATGCTGACCTTGAAGGTGGCCTTGTCACTGGGGTGGTCGTTCCCAGGGAACCAGGTCATGGCCCCATTTGGCTCGTTCAGCACGAAAATGCCATTTTTGTGCTTTTTCCAGCCAATCCCATCTTCATAGGTTTCACCCGGTTCCAGCACAGGTCTGGGCACCCCACTGTAGGCAATGTCCAGGGTAATGGAAGTGTTTCTGGGCACCGTCTTTCCAAGCTGGATGGTCACTTTGCGGCTCTGCTGATCGAATTTGAGAGAGGTGTTCCCCTGTTTGACACTGCTGATCTTCAGGCCATAGAAGGCCAGATGGATGCGGCTGACCGTCTGGGTGGTTTTCAGCTGAATGCTGGCGGTGGCGTCCAGCTGATTCTGCTCTGGCTTCACCCGCAAATCCAGGGTGTAGTTCTGCACATCGATGTTGGGATCAAGCGAATCGGGATAGAGGGTTTCCGGGTTGGGATTGCCTGAAGCCTGCTGGGGTGCCGTGGATTGAGGTTCAGAAGGCTGCGGAGATTCCACCCTGGGTTCTGTGGTGGGGTTGCTGGGAACGGCACTGCCAGATCCCTCTTTCGGCAGGTCCACAATCAGGCGGGCTGCCATGCCACCACTGGCAGGCAGATATGAGACCATCGGCATCTGGGTGTAGGTGGGCGCAAAAACCAGTTGCAGGGTGGTGGAGGTGCTGGAGTAATTTTGAATGAAGGGCAAACCCAGGCTGCGGTTTTCCACAGGCAGCACGGCCTTCTGAAATTCAATGGTCAGGCTGCCTTGCGCATTTTTCACCTGATAGGTGCTGTCCGTTCCCAGATCGAAAACCAGACGGTATTTGTCAGGGTGTTCTCCGATGCGGGGAGCCGCCTGACTGACCGCCAGGGTCAGGGCTGCAATCAGTGCAAAAGGTTTAAACATTCCTTCTCCTTCAGTGGGCAGCCTGAGGTGAGGTACGAACACACCTGGAGGCCACCATCAGCAGAGTGTAACATCAGGTTTACATTCGGAAGGCAGGATGTCTGGGCCATCCCCAGGGTGAACGCAAAGCCGCTGATGGGTCGGTGTCCTTGCGGAAAGCCGTCAGCCCTCAGCTTTCAGCCGTCAGCAACACAACTTCGCTTTCACTTCAGCCAGACCAGACGAAAATTTGACCTTCCAACACAGTGAAAATCTTTCTGTGGCCTGTTGCGAAAGCATCAAGACCTCTTTTGCTGATCGCTGAAAGCTGACCGCTGAGCGCTCTACACCAACTGCATGGCCAGACTTTGGGCTGACCCTGATGGCTGTTGAGGGGGTTCAGCCCCCGCTTTTGACGACCCCGAAAGTCACCAGCAACAGGTAGATGTTGAGAGCGGCAATGATCACTCCAGCGGTCCAGCCGAGGACTTTCAGCCAGGTGGGACTCACAAAAATGCCCATTTTGCGGCGGTCCGAGGTGAAGATCAACAGGGGGAAGACTGCAAAGGACAGTTGCAGGCTCAGGATGACCTGGGAGAGCACCAGCAGGTCTGTCACCCCTTTGGCCCCGTACAGGTAGGTGACAATCACTGCAGGTGTCACAGCGATGAGTCGGGTGATCAGCCTGCGAATCCAGGGTTTGATCCTGAAGTTCAGGAAGCCTTCCATCACGATCTGGCCGCTGAGGGTTCCGGTGATGGTGGCGTTCTGTCCACAGGCAAGCAGGGCCACCCCGAACAGGGTGCTGGCAACCGCAGTGCCCAGCATGGGCGAGAGGAGTTCATAGACCTGGGTGATTTCAACGATGTTGGTGCGGCCACTCCTGTAGAAGACACTGGCTGCCAGGATCAGCATGGCCGAGTTCACCAGCAGGGCCAGCATCAGGGAAATCACGGTGTCCAGGGTGGCAAACTTGATGGCTTCTTTTTTTCCGGATTCAGTGCGCTTGAAGGCACGGGTCTGGACCAGACTGGAATGCAGGTACAGGTTGTGGGGCATGACCGTGGCCCCCAGAATGCCAATGGCGATGTAGAGCATTTCAGGGTTGGTGAGGATCTGGGCACTCGGGACGTAACCTTTCAGCACCGCACTCCACTCGGGTTTCGCCAGCAACATCTCAATGCCGAAACACAGAAAGATGGTGACCATCAGGGTGATGACAAAAGCCTCCAGCCAGCGGAACCCCCTGTTCTGCAGGGCAAGCAGCAACAGCACATCGAATGCCGTGAGGATCAGGCCCCACATCAGGGGAAGACCAAAGAGCAGGTTCAGGGCCACTGCTGCCCCGATCAGTTCTGCCAGATCGGTGGCCGCAATGGCAATCTCGGCAAGTATCCACAGGAAAATGGAAACGGGCTTCGAGTAATGGTCGCGGCAGGCCTGCGCAAGGTCCCGCCCAGTCGCGATGCCCAGCCTGACTGAGAGGGTCTGCAAAAGGATGGCCATCAGGTTGGAAATCAGGATCACACTCAGCAGGGCAAAGGCGAACTTTGATCCTCCTGCGAGGTTGGTGGCCCAGTTTCCAGGGTCCATGTAACCCACAGCAACCAGTGCACCCGGTCCCACGTAAGCCAGGAATTTCCTCCAGGGTGGGCGGTGGTCATGCACGGGAATGGTGCTGTGTGCCTCTGAAAGGGAAGCTGTGGAGTTCTCCTGTTTCCATCCAGAGTCTGGTGGGTTCTGCTGCGAATTGGAATTGGTGCGCATGACGTTCCTCAATTTCTGCACCTGCACAGGACCACTTTCCGTAGCCTTGCAGGATTCCAGTGGTATTATTAGGCGTGCCTAAATTTTTTTCAATACGCACTAAAGATTAGCCTCGACTGAAACCACAGAGAGGCCCATTATGGCCTCCCTGTGGGTGTGTTTCAGTGTCAAAAATACAAAAGGTTCAGAATGCCAGATAGGCCTGCTGCACCTCAGGATCATCCAGCAGGGCCTGTCCAGAACCGCTGCGAACAACCTGACCGTTTTCCAGGACGTAAGCCTGATCGGCAAGCTGCAGGCTCTGGCGCACGTTCTGTTCAACAAGCAGCACCCCCACCCCCTGCCTGTTGATCTCTTTGAGGGCCGAAAAAACCACCTTGGTCAGCAGTGGGCTCAGGCCCAGCGAGGGTTCATCCACCAGCAGCACCTTTGGCAGGGCCATCATGGCCCGTGCGATGGCCACCATCTGCTGCTCCCCTCCTGAAAGGGTTCCCGAAAGCTGGCTCTTGCGTTCTTCCAGCCTGGGAAAGAGGTCATACACCCTGCGCAGGGTCTGGTCTTTCACCTGCCATGCTGCAGTGCGCACCTGGGCACCCAGTTCCAGGTTCTCCTGCACCGTCATGCCAGGAAAAAGCTGTCTGCCTTCTGGCACATGCCCGAGGCCCTGCTGGACCCGCTGGGCACTGGGCATTCTGGAGATGTCCTGGCCCTCCAGCAGCATTTGCCCGCCCTTCAGGGGGATCAGGCCACTCACCGCACGGAGGGTGGTGGTCTTCCCTGCCCCGTTTGCACCAATCAGGGCCACAAACTGACCCGCTTCAACGGTGAGGGTCACATCCCAGAGCACCTGGATTTTGCCGTAGGCTGCCTGCAGGCTGCGAAGTTCCAGCTTCATGCGCCCTCCTCTCCCAGGTAGGCTGCAACGACCCTGGGATCACGCACCACACTCTGGTACGTCCCTTCTGCAAGCTTTGACCCGTACTCCATCACCACCACCCGATCTGCCAGGTCGCGCACGACAGGCATCACATGCTCGATGAACAGCACACTCACCCCACTGTCTCTGACGCTTTTGACCAGTTGCACGGCGTCCTGGGCCTCATTCGGACGCAGCCCTGCCATCACCTCGTCAAGCAGCAGCACACTGGGACGGGTGGCCAGCGCACGGGCCACCTCCAGACGTTTGTCTTGCATCAGGGTCAGGTCGTGGGCGTTCTTGTGGGCATGCTGCTCAAGTCCTGTCAGGTGCAGCACCTGCTCCGTGTGCTTCCAGGCCTCTGCCTTGCTCACCCCATGCTTGCCGAACATCGCCCCGACCATCACGTTCTCGAACACCGTCATTTCCAGAAAAGGCCGCACCACCTGAAACGCCCGGCCAATTCCCAGATGACAGCGCCTTTCGGGTGTCGCACGGGTGATGTCGTGACCAGCAAGGGTGATCTGGCCCGCATCTGGCAGAAAAAGACCAGAGAGCAAATTCAGCAGTGTGGTCTTCCCTGCCCCGTTCGGACCGATCACGGCCAGGATCTCTCCCTGATCGAGGTGCAAACCCATGTCCTTCACAGCCATCAAACCCCCGAAGGACTTCTGAAGGCCCCTCACTTCCAGAATCATGATTTCTTCCTTTCCAAGAGGCCCATGATGCCTCTGGGCAGGTACAGGATGGTCAGGACCAGCATGATGCCGTAGACCACCAGGTACCCATTGGGGATTCTGAGGCGCAGCAGTTCTTCCAGCGTGGTCAGGATCACCGATCCGATCACCGGGCCGAGGGTGGTGTAAAGGCCCCCGAATATGGCAGTGGTCAGGCTGCTCACGCTGACAGACAGGCTGAAGGTCTCACCAGGAATGATGAAAAAAGTCTTGCTGGCGTACAGCACGCCGGCAAGCCCTGCCAGCACACTGCTGATGAAAAAAGCCGTCAGTTTGTACCTGCTGGCAGAAACCCCGAGCACACGCGCCACCTGCTCCCCCTGCCGGATGGCCGTGAACGCATAATGCATCTTGCTGTTTCTGACCCAGATGCTCACCAGCAAAGTCACTGCCAGCAGCACCACCGCAGCGTAATACTGGGCGTTGGCCTGACCATTGAACAGGGCAGGAACCAGCATCCCGGTGGACCCCCCCGCAAAAGCATCTGGCAGGTTCTGGATGACGGTCTTGATCACCTCGGCAAAGGCCAGGGTCGCAATGGCAAAATACATGCCCTGCAGGCGCAAAGTCACTGCACCCAGAATCAGGCTGAGCAGGCCAGCAATCAGGCCCGACAGCAGAATGGCAAGCCACCAGGGTGTGGCGTGGGCCATCAGGATGGTGTAGCTGTACGCCCCGATGCCATAAAACGCCGCGTGGGCCAGAGAAAGCTGACCGGTGCGGGCCAGAATGTCCCAGCTCAGGGACAGGACTGCAGTGATCACCGTGAAGTTGGCAATCTGCAGGATGAAAGCGGCCCTGTCTCCCAGGGGCAAGAAAGGAAACACCACCGCAAGCACAGCCAGCACGACGGAAAGGACCTTGCGAATCACTTCGCACCCCTGTAAGCCCGGAACACCAGGGTGCCGAAGATCAGCAGGAAGAACACCGCTTCACTGAGGCGGCCCCCGTTGGGCACGTAAGTCTGCACGTAAGCTTCAGAGAGGGCCAGCAGCAGGCTCGCCCACAACACGCCTGTCATGTTACCCAGTCCGGCCATCACAATGATCGCAAAGGCCTTGAGGGTGTACACCAGACCCACCGTGGGGCTTGCAAACAGCAGCACACTCACCAGCACCCCTGCCACCCCTGCCAGGGCAGAGGCAATTCCAAAAGCAATCAGGTAGATCCGGTGCACATCCAGCCCAATGATCTGCGCCCCCAGACGGTTCTGTGCCACAGCCCGCATGCTGCGACCCAGACCAGAACGGTAAAGCATCAGATACAGGCCAATCAGCAGCACCAGGGCCAGCCCAAAGGCCATCAGTTTGGTGAGACCCACCGACAGGCCCAGCACTGCCACAGCCTCCCCCTGATAGGGGGTGTTGACCAGACGGGTGTTCCCCCCAAAAATCAACAGGGCAAGGTTCTGCAAAATGATGCTGATCCCAAATGTCAGCAGCATCTGGTTCAGTTCAGGGGCCAGCAGCACATGCTTGATCGTGGTCCGGTAGGTGAGGGCCCCACCCGCAAACATGGCAATGGCCGCCACAACAGCAGACAGCAAAGGGTCCATCCCCAGCCAGGTGAAAAGCCCCCAGGACAGGAATGCACCCACCATCAGGAATTCCCCGTGGGCAAAGTTCACAATGTGAATCACCCCCACAGAGAGCGCAAGTCCAGAAGCGACCAGCGCATAGATTCCGCTCTGCAGCAGACCTGCAAGGAAGGTTTCAAAAAAGAGGTTCAAGGTGGGTTCTCCGTGTGGGAATGAAATGGTTTCGAAGGGTTGGCCAGGCCGAGAGCCGAGAGCCGGCGGCCCAGTGCGACCCAGCCGCCTGGGGAGCACGTATTCAGGGCCAAGACAGAGCCGAGAGCCGAGAGCCGAGAGCCGAGAGCCGAGAGCCGAGAGCCGAGAGCCGAGAGCCGAGAGCCGAGAGCATAGTGATTCAGTGACACTGGACTGTCAACCCATCAAACAGCCTTGCAAGCCGTTCTTCCTGGCCTTCCATCCCTTGCTTTTCAGCTCAAAGCTGAAGCATTGGCTTTTCTGTTTGCCCTCGGCCCTCGGCTCTGGGCCCTCGGCCTTATGGCATCGGATACAGCACAGTCTTCTTCGCCACCTTCAGGGGAAAGATGGGAATGCGTTTCTCATCCCGGAACTGGAAGGTAACCCAGTTGGAGCCCTTGAAGCCCTGGTATTTGATTTTCTGGCTGGGGGTGAAGGACAATTTGCCCAGTGGGGTGTCGAAGGTGGTTTTCGCCATCACTTCGGCAACCTTGTCCTTGTTGGTGCTTCCAGCCTTGTTGATGGCCTCTGCCAGGGTTTTGAGGTTCAGGTAGGCCAGAGGGGCAAAGTATTCATCGGTGATGCTGCCGTATTTGGCCTTGTAGGCCTTCACGAAGTTTTTGGAAGCCGTGGAGGGAAGCTCCGGGGTCCACATGGTCAGGCTTGCCACGCCCTGTGAGAGCTTGTTCTTCTCGAAGCCGATGGGCCAGCTTGGGGGTGCACCGTACACCAGACCAACATCCAGATTCGATTCTTTCATCTGCTGCACGAGGGGCAGGGCGTCCACGTCGTAGCCGATCCAGTAGAAGATGTCCACTTTCTGGGTTTTGGCCTTGTTGATGAGGGGGGCAAAGTTGCCGCTCCCTGCCTTGAAGGCCTCCGTGAGGACCACATTGAATCCCGCTTTTTTGAATGCAGCGACAGTGTCCTGCAGACCCGTGGACCCGAATGGACCGTCTTCGTAGGCGATGGCGATGTTTTTGGCTTTCTTGTTCCCTTTGAGGTTCTTGAAGAAGGCCAGAATGGCTTCAAAGTTGTAGTAGGCCCAGGGGTGGTAGTGGAAGAAGTAGGGGTAGTCTTTCATGGCGTCTTCCACCAGTGGGGACGCTGCACCAGACCAGGCCATGAAGGTGTTGTACTGCTTGGCGGCCCCGGTGATGGCCAGGGTGGTGCTTGAACCCAGCCCTCCAACCATGAAATCCACACGGTCCACCGTCACCAGTTTGGTGAAGGCAGGCACGGCTTTTGCCGGGTTGCTCTGGTCGTCCTCGATGATCAGTTCGATTGGCTGACCGAGCACACCACCCGCTTTGTTGATTTCATCCACAGCAAGCAGCAGGCCGTTTTTCTGGGCCTGACCGGACACACTGGACGCCCCACTGAGGGGGATGAGGGCTCCTACTTTCACGGCACTGGCAGAGGACACCAGGGTCAGAAGGGTCAGCATTGCGATTTTTTTCATGGGGACTCCTGTGGATTTTGAAGCTCAGGATTGAGCTGGAGAGGTTTCGAGCTGGGTGCTTTTCAGGTGGGCCACGAATTCAGCCATGAATTCATCGGGCTTTTCGATGTAGGGGGTGTGCCCCACATCCTGAAAGACCACCTCTTTGAAAGGGCCATATGCTTCAAGCACATGGCGGGTCTGGGAAACCATGGGTTGTGGAGGATACGCGTCCTGTCCAGGGTATCCGGGCACTGCACCCAGAAGTCCAAGCGTGCCGAGTTCAAAGAGGCTCTGGTCTGAGACTATCTGGTCGCTGTCCCCCCGAATCCACAACACTGGAGGCTTGTGGGTCTGGGCCAGCAGGCGCTGAACGGTGTCACCCACGTACTTTGCAGAGATCGCATTGATGGGACCGTGGATGCCAGGGGCCATTCCAGGCCAGTTTTCTGAGGCCACGAAATCACCGGGGTAACGGTCAGGCCCGGTTTTCTCCCTGAGCAGACCTTCGAGCAGTGCATCTTCCCTGGCCGCCCGGAAAGGAGGCTTCCAGTAAAAGCGGTTCATGATGTCCCTGGGAGAACCCCCCTCATCACTGGTGTCCTGGCGGGCAATGCGGGCCGGGAAGTCGGGGTTCACGGTGCCACCACCCGAACCTGCAAAGTCTGGAGTGGTGGGGTTGCCCTCTGCATCTCTGGTCCCACCAAAGCCAAAGGGAGATCCCGGTGCAGCCAGGGTCACACTGAGAATGCGGGGGGCATCTGCGGCAAGCAGGCCCCAGATCACAGCACCCCCCAGGCTGTGTCCCACCACGTGGTAGCGGTCCACATTCAGTTCTTTCAGCAAGGCCAGCAGGTCATCCACCCAGTCCATCACACCCCGGGTGGCATCAATCAGCACATCCTCGGTCTGCCCGTACCCCCGCAGGTCTGGAGCGATGGCCCGGTACCCCTCAGGCAGAGCCAGCATCACCTCTTCCCAGTACACAGAATCACTGGCGTTCCCGTGGATGAACAGCACCGCTGTTCCCTCTCCATGTTGTCTGACCCACTGCCGGAGTCTTGAAGTCTGAACCGCGAATTCTTGCATACGGCTCCTTTCCAGTTTGTTGGTGACTCTACCTTATCGGGTGGGCGTCACAGTGGTGTTACAGGAAGGGGCAGAAGGTCAAAGGCAGAAGGCAGAAGGCTAAACTCTGCACAAGGGGTTGCTGACACAGATCAGAAAAATCCGCTCTCAACCAGTTCAAACCCTGGCATGTCATTTTCTTCATCAGAAACACCAACAGCCAGGGCAACAGCTTTCTGATGCAGTTGGCCCTCTGCCCTCTGCCTTCTGCCTTCTGCGGTGTAACAGCACCGTGATGCCCCCCTTCTAAGCTGAACCCATGCAAACAGGACAGGGCGTCCTCAGGGTGGTGCACACCTTTGAGGCAGGCAGCACATTACCTCTTTCGCTGGGGTATGAGACCTACGGCGAACTCCGGCCAGAGCGCGACAACGCCATCCTGGTGTGCCATTATTACACCGGAACCATGCATGCAGCAGGAGCCTATCCGGAAGATGGCCTGACCGGGTGGTGGGACCCCCTGATTGGAGACGGAAAGTCCATCGACACCCGGAAATTCTTTGTGGTGTGCATGAACGCTCCTGCGAATGTGCAGGTGAAAGATCCACGAATCATTGCATCGGGTCCAGAAACGGAACCAGATTTCCCCACGGTGGACCTCAAAGACATCACCCGCCTGCAGTTCCAGTTGATGCAGAAACTGGGCATTTCCAGGTGGCATGCTGTGCTGGGTCCCAGTTACGGGGCCATGCAGACGTTGATGTGGGGAGCACTGTATCCGCAGCATCTTCAGAGGCTCGGGGTGATTGCAGGGTCCCCTCAGGCTGGGATTGCCCTCAGGCACTTTTTCACCCCTGTTCTGAAGCATCTGGCTCGCACCGAAGAGGGCTTGCATGAGGCCCTCAGGCTGATCACCTTCTGTGGTCTGGGGTCAGATGGGATGGAAGTGCAGTTTGATCAGGTGGATGTGGACGCCTACATCTCGGGGCGCAAGCACTTTGCCAGCCTGAAACACATCCTTTCGGTGGGAGAAACCGTGAGCAGGTACGACATCTTCAAACACTGCCCATTGGACCGGATCACCCGAAACTGGCTGGAGCAGGGCATCAGGGTGCTCAGTGTCAACATCCTGGGAGACCAGTTCTTTCCCAGCCGTCCCATGAAGGTGTTCGCAGGTCACATGCAGGAGGCAGGGGTGAACCACCAGCACCTGGAAATCGAATGCCAGCTCGGGCACCTGGGCTGTGTGTATGAGACAGAGAAATTTGAGAGGGCCATCAGGGAACTGCTGGACTAACAGTTCAATGGTCCCAGCATCAGGGTCACAATCATCCTGCTGAGCAGGACAGGAACCAGAACCCAGCCATTTTGCTGTCGCGTTCGTTACTGGTTTTTGCCACACTCTGGTGATGCAACAAAATATCATCCTACAGGACATGTTTTGACCTTAAAACCTCCATCGTTTGCTGTGGCCCTGAAAAGAGGCCTGGGAAGGGCCCTGGTTCATCTGGAGCACCATCAGGATGAATCCACACGCAAGGTTGTCTGGGATGCCTTGCTCCATTGCCAGAGACATGACCCACAGGTTGAAGGGCTGGGCATCTGGTACCTCCTGGAAGCTGCCCGGCGCACTGGAATCTTGCAGGAACTGGCCCCCAGACTCATTCAACTTCTTGACGAAGAAGACAGCTGGGACACGATTCAGCATGTCCTCTTGCTGGGGGCACTGGGTGGAGCAGGCGACCCACTGGCAGTGAAGCGCCTCAGAGAACACTTTGTGGTGTGTCTACAGGGCCAGGGCCAGTTGCTGAACTGGTTGATCCAGGCTCTGGTTGAAGCCCAGGGAGAAGAAGGACTGCGCTTTGCCCTGTCAAAGCTGGGCTGGGCCCATCAGCAAGGCCTGAAAGCTGCTCAAAATGCCTTTTCCCTGAATGAGGCAGCATTCCTTATGGACTGTGATATGCAACCTGTCATTGAAGCCTGGGCCAGAGAAGACCCCCTCATACAACAATTTCTGAATGATTGCTTGCTGGCAAAAACAGTGCACAAACCTATCGGGGCGCTGGATACCAGTTATGAAAACATCAGCAAGCGGCTTGAGGACACACGGGCAGGTCTGATGCAGCTTGCCCGTCATGCCACAGAGCAGACCCTCCGGCGTCTGGCAGAGGATCTTCTTCAGGAAACCGACGCAAGACGTCTTGAGAGGTATTTGCTCCTCTTCCAGAGGCAGCCTTTTCCAATGGGACCTCTGCCTCTGCTGCCCCTGGCCAGACATGATGATCCAGAGGTGAGATACAGGGCTCAGAGAGGATTGAAGCATTTTCAAAGCTCTGAGGTCAGAAAGCTGGCCCTGGAGCTTCTGCAGGACCCTCAGAATGCTTCAGTGGGCATGGAGCTTCTGACTCTGAACTTCCAGTCCGGTGATGAACGGATGTTTCGAGATGTTCTGAACCAGCTGGTTTTGCAAGAGGATGAAGATCATCTGTGGTCCTTTCTTTTTGAACTGAGACAGGTGGCCCATCAACACCCCACCCCTGCTTTGCTCGACCTGATGGCTCAGGGTTTTGAGCATCTGCCCTGCTCCCACTGTCGCCACCAGATGGTCTTGTTGTTGAAGGCACATCAGAAGTTGCCTCAATGGCTGGAGGAGGAGGCCAGACTGGACCTGAATGAGGATTTGAGAGAAGAATTCCTGTGATCCGAATGCAGCAAGGGAGACTTCACCCGTTCATGCAGATCGCCAGAAAAAACCATGATGCGTGGGGAATCCATTGTTCTCCCCACCGCCAGGAGTGCTCTGGCCCGATGTCTGGTGCCTGCAGGAAGTCAATGTCGTCCTCATCGTGCAGGCCGGAGGTGATGCCGTTGCAGATGCCTCCCGGTGCATTGTCCATGCCAGGTTCGTAGTGGGGGTTGTTGTGCCCGAATCCTTGCAGCATGCAGGTATCAAAAGGGTTGAAGCCCAGAATCCAGTCCAGAGGGGCCTGGGCAAGTTTTTGCAAACCTTCCAGATCTGGCATGTATTCTGATGCCCATTGTGCTGCGACAGAAAGGGAGGCCAGTCTGGCGTTTTCACCCTGCCACCAGTATCCCGAGTCGTTCTGGTGGGGAATGAAGAACTGGGTCCGGTCCTGACCGGGCATGAGAATGTACTGTCTGGGATAACAAAAAGGGTTGTTCACTGCTGTGTCCAATTTCAACTGGTGGACCAGGGAGGCTCGTACAGTTTGTAGTGTTTTGTGTTTTGCGTCTGGGTCAGGAAAAACCGTGATGTACCTGAGCAGGGCAACCACTGGAAGACCCGCTTCTGCAGCGTGCCAGAAGGACCTTTCTCCATTTTCGTCTGCACGCCACCAGCCTGCACCTGTCATGCGATTTCTGAGGTTTTGAGCCCGCCTGTGGGCTGCTCCTGCAAAGACTTCCTGATGGGTGGCAGCATAAAGCTCTGTTGCGGCCAGCAGAGCACAATAGTCATCAATGATGTTTTCAGTGCCGTCTGGAAGATATTCATGGTTGCGCACTTCAAGATGCTCGAAGCCTTTGATGGCTTTTGCGAGGTAATTGTCTGGCGTGAAGGCACCTTGCTGCCTCAAGGTGGATGCCCGTGCCAGTGCAGCAATGGCCATCCCTCCCCCCTGCCTGTACGCCGCCTGAAATTGGTCGCTCTTGATGCCCTGCTGGGTGCTGTAGGCACAGACGGTGCGTTCTTCAGGATCTTTGGACCAGCGGTCAAAGACCGTCTGGTAGAAACATCCTTCGGGGGACTGCATGCGCACCAGAAAGTCCGCCCCGTGCAGAATTTCATCGGTCAGGCGTTCCCGAAACACCTGGGACTGGGTGTCTCCGAGCCTGTGATGGGCTTCCAGGAAATTCCAGACCACCATCGGGGTCTGCTGTGGATTCAGGAAGTTGGCATAACTCAGGTGGGAGAGGTATTTGCTGACATCTCCCGAGGCGTCGTACCATCCACCTGATGCGTCCATGGTCTGGTCGGTGCCATGAATGGGGATGTTCAGGTCCCGTTTTTCCTGTATGCCCGAGTTGCGCTGGGATTTGAAGTAATGCAGGATGTCCGAGCGCATGCGGTCCCGGTAAATCTCTGCTGAAATCTGAAATTCATGGCTGATCAGCAGGCCAGTTTCCAGAGGCACCAGAATCCAGTAATGGCCTGGGCTGGACAGGGTTGAAAAGTCACCTCTCAGGTAATGCCTGTTCTGCCATCCTGTCACCATTCCTGCATCCTGCAAAACACCCTGATGCACCACTTTGTGCTGTCGGTCCACAATCTGGAAGGTTTGCGGAGGATGGTTCCACGGGTCCGGGGACTGGACCAGGAAGACTTTTTCACCGACAGGCACGTGACCGACGTGGTTGATCAGGATGTTCATGGTTTCAGTGTAACACAATCGGTCTTGAATTCATTAATAAAGTTTGTTAATGTAAGAACACAGCACAACATCTCCTCTCTCCTCAAAGGCGGTAAGCAAATGGGCACCCTCCATGTGGTGGGCAATGTCAACATTGATGTGATTCTCGGGCCACAAACCCCCTGGCCTGAACCCGGAACGGAAGTGCAGGTGCCTCACCGTGACCTGCGGGCAGGAGGCTCCACAGGAAACACTGCCCTAGCACTGCAGGCCCTCGGGGCAACCATCAACATGGTCTGCAATTGCGGCACTGACCCTCCGGGGCAGTGGCTCAGGGAAGAGTTCGGTTCTCTGTCTCGAACCTGGGCCAGCAGCACTGCACCCACCGCCCTGACCCTGGGCATCACCCACCCGAATGGTGAACGCACCTTCTTCTCCCACCTCGGGCATCTGGCTGAATTTTCCCTTGCACACGCCCTGTCCGGGCTTCAACACCTTGTCCCTGGCGAATGGGTGCTGTTGAGCGGAGTGTACCAGACCCCGGAACTCCAGCAGGATTACCTTCAGCTGCTGCACTGGCTGAAAAACCGGAAGGCCAGAATCGCCATCGATCCAGGCTGGCCCCCGCAAGGCTTCACCCCGGAACTCAGAACACAGGCCCTGGCATGGTTTTCTCTCTGTGATGACGTGCTGGTGAATGAAATCGAAGCCATATCCCTCACCGAAGCCCCTGATGTGCAAACTGCCCTCCTGACCCTTGCAGAGCAGCTGCCAGACACCACTGTGATTGTGAAATGCGGTCCGCATGGGGTCAGGGCCAGATCCAGACATCTGGAACACCACGTTTCGGCTCCACAGGTGCAGGTCATCGACACCGTTGGGGCCGGAGACACTTTCAATGCCGCCTACCTGCTGGCAAAGTCCCAGGGGAAAACCCTGCTGTCCTGCCTGGAACAGGGCGTGCATTGTGCCAGTGCCGCCATTTCCACCTTCCCACGCATGTATCAGGCCAGAGACCAGACACAGACGGTGTTGTAGGTCGGTTTTCTGTCCATCAGGGCGAGCCAACAGCCCACCCCTACAGGTATCGTCTCAAAGGTCTTTCGATGCTTCAGGTGACCCTCCACCCTCACAGCTGCCCTCGGCCCTCTGCCCCCGGCTTCTCAAACCCCACCCAAAAGCGGCCTTTCTTTCCCTCTTCCTGCCGCAAACCCAGACCCCATCCGTCCCAAAGACCCTTTTGTCGCAGGAGGAACACCCATGAAAACCCTGAAAGCAGGTCTGCTGGTCACTTTCGCCCTCTTTTCTGGCGCCGTTGCCCAGAAGAAGGTTCAGATTCGCTGGTACATCGGTCTGGGAACCGGGTCGGATGCCCAGCAACAGCCTGCCACCAGAAAGGTGGTGGAACGGTTCAACAAGAGCCAGAACAAGATTGAACTCGTGCCCGAATTCGTGAATTACAACAATGCCAGAGATCAGCTTGCCACTCGAATTGCCGCTGGAAACGTGCCGGATCTGGTGGGACCTGTGGGAATTCTGGGGGCAGCCAGTTTTCAGGACCAGTGGCTGGACCTGCAACCCCTGATCAAGAAATACAAAGTGGACCTCTCACATGTCAACAAGAAAGTGGTGGACTTCTACAGATCTCAGGACCCCAATGGGATTCCCTATGCCATCTATCCGTCTTTCCTGTTCATCAACAAGGACCTGTTCGATGAGGCCGGTCTGCCCTATCCTCCCCAGAAATTTGGAGAGAAGTACCAGGGGAAAACCTGGGATCATGGTGCACTGAGAAGGATCGGCATGCTCCTGACCGTGGACAGAAACGGCTCAGATGCCACCATGAGCGACTTTGACAGCAAGAACATTGTGCAATACGGGTACTTTCCGCAATACACGCTGGAACCCCAGTCCCTGGGTTCCATGTTTGGAGCAGGGATTCTGGCAAAGGGCAAGACCGCCCAGATCCCGCAGCAGTGGATTCCTGCGTGGCAGTGGTTCTACGACGGCATGTGGAAGGACCACTTCATTCCCACCGATGCCGTCCAGAAAAGCGACGCGTTTGGCAAAGACAATGTGTTCAACTCCGGGAAACTGGCAATCGCCTATTCGCACCTGTGGTACACCTGCTGCCTGGACACTGCCAAAGATGGCGGGAAGGTCAAAAACTGGGATCTGGCTGTGGTGCCTTCCTACAACGGGAAATACACTGCAAAACTCAATGCAGACACCTTCCGCATCATGAAGGGCTCGAAACACAAAGAAGAAGCCTTCCAGGTCCTGATGTACCTGCGGGAACAGCCTGAACTCCTCGAAGTGTACGGGGCCTTTCCTGCAGACACCCGACTGCAACCCAAATTCCTCAAGATCCTGCAGGACAAGTATGCTCCACTCAAAATCAACTGGCAGGTGGCGATGGATTCCCTGAATTACGTGGACATCCCCTCTCACGAGGCAGGGCTTCCCAACCACAACAAGGCACTGGATGCGGTCAATGCCTTCACCCTGAAACTGATGACCAGGTCAGGCCTGAACATCAAACAGGAAGCCGAAACCCTGAGAAAGCAGCTTCAGGGCATCTTCAACGAGAAAAAGTGAGGTGAGGACATGCTCAGAAACCATGACCGCATGTGGGGACTGGTCTTCCTCTCCCCATGGATGGTGGGGTTCCTGCTTTTCACCGCAGGTCCGATGCTGACCTCCCTGTGGTTCTCCCTGACCGATTACAACCTGGCGAAACCCGATTCTGTGCAGTTCATCGGACTGAGGAACTGGGGACACATGCTGCAGGACCCTCTGGTGGGACAGTCTTTGCTGGTCACCCTGAAATTTCTGCTGTGGTCTGTGCCCATTGGACTGGTGTTCCCACTGGGTCTGGCTGTGCTGCTGCACTCCGAGCACCTGATGGGGAAGGCCCTTTTCAGAACCCTGTTTTATGCGCCTCAGATGATTCCCGGGGTGGCAGCAGCCCTGATTTACACGGCGATGTTCAATCCCCAGGGCCCAATCAATGCTTTTCTGAACGCCATCGGGATCGGTGCGCAGGACGGGTTCTCAGATGCCCGTCTGGTGATGCCGGCCCTGACCATCGTGGGGCTTGCAGGCATCGGGAACACCATGATCCTGATGCTCTCCGGGCTGCAGTCCGTGCCCAGGGAACTGTACGAATCTGCGACCATTGATGGAGCAAATGGCTGGACTTCGTTCTGGCGCATCTCGGTCCCGATGATCTCTCCGGTGATTTTCTACAATCTGGTTCTGGCGGTGATTGGTTCTTTTCAGTATTTCACCACCGCATACCTGCTCTATGAAGGGCAGGGAGGGCCAGAGAACTCAGCCCTGTTCTACATGCTGAACCTGTACAAGGAAGGCTTTGTGTTTTTCAACATGGGATACGCCTCAACGCTGGCCTGGGCGATGTTCGTGCTGTGCATGATCGTGACGGCGGTGCTGTTTGGCACTTCAAAACGCTGGGTGTACTACGCAGGAGGAGACTGATGCTGAAATCTGCAACCACACCCAGAGCTTCCGCTGGCTCGGCACTGTCAAGGCAGACCCGCAAATTGCTGGCCGCCGGAACCCTCACCCTGTTTGCCTCCATGCTGTTGCTGGTTTACCTGATGCCCCTCTTCTACAGTTTCTCTGCATCCCTGAAGGGTCCGGGGAGCAATCTGGATTCCATGTTTGTTCCCACGTCAGCGCAGAGCGTGACCCTCAAAGGGAACACGTACGAGCTGTACGAGGTGCCTTTTCAGAACCAGACCAGAACCCTGGCCCTGATCGAGAAACGCCGGGCTTTCAGCACCTTCATTGATCCAGGGAAGCCAGAAGAGAAAATCCGCTGGGAAGGAAACTGGCGCAAACTCACCCGTGCAACCCACTTTGATCCCCAGTGGGGCAACTACCCGGAAGCCTGGAAAGCCATTCACTTCGGAAGGCTGTTCCTGAATTCCTTCCTGATTGCCCTGATCGGGATGATCGCCACGGTGGCCTCCTCCACCCTGGTGGCTTACGGATTCTCCAGATTTGACATTCCGGGCAAACCCATCCTGTTTCTGGTCCTGATGGGCACCATCATCCTGCCCGGAGAGGTGACCCTGATCCCGCTTTACACGGTGTATTACCGTCTGGGATGGGTGGGAACATGGCTGCCACTCCTGGTTCCCCTGTTTTTTGCCAGTGCCTACAACGTCTTTCTCTTGCGCCAGTTCTTCATGAGCATCCCCCGGGATGTGGATGAGGCCGCCATGATGGACGGAGCAGGACCTTTCAGGATTCTGGTCTCGATCATTGTGCCTCAATCCTGGCCTGCACTGACCGCCACAGCGCTTTTTCACTTCTTTTATGCCTGGAATGATTTTTTTGCCCCATTTCTGTACCTCACCGGCAAACCCGAGCTTGCAACGCTGCCCATCGGTCTGGCAAGCTTCAGTACAGTGCACGGCCCCAATCAGTCCCAGCTGACCCAGGCGGCGTCCATCATGGCCACCCTGCTGCCCCTGGTGATCTTCTTTCTGGCCCAGCGTGTGTTCATGCGGGGTGTGGTGGTCACCTCACTGGAGAAATGATGATTCTTCCTCTGCCCCAGCGTCTTGTTCCGCAGTCCGGTTTTTTCACACTTGATTCCAGCACCAGCATCCAGGCAACCGCTTTTGCCACCCAGACCGCCACCATTCTGGCCGAAAAACTGCGTGCCTCCACAGGATTCTCCTTGCCCATCACCAATCAGCCCGGGGGAAAAGGCATCGTTTTCCAGCAATCTGAAGAGGACCTGGGCCCAGAAGGATACAGGTTGGAGGTCACTGAGCATCAGGTGGTCCTGGGTGCCTCAGACGAGGCAGGACTTTTCTACGCGGCCATCAGCCTGCTTCAGTTGCTTCCTCCCGCAATTTTCAGCCAGAGCCAGGAGACCGCAGATTGGCACATCCCAGCCCAGCAGATTGAGGACCACCCCAGATTCGGCTGGAGGGGATTCATGCTGGATGTGTCCCGTCACTTCATGCCTGTGGAATTCATCAAGACCGTGCTGGACCTGCTGGCCCTGCACAAACTGAATGTCTTCCACTGGCACCTGACCGACGACCAGGGGTGGCGAATCGAAATCAAGAGGTACCCCAGGCTCACCGAAGTGGGGGCGTGGCGCAAGAACACCCTGATCGGGCATGGGCACACCGAGAACAAAGTGTTCGATGATGTCCCACATGGGGGCTTTTACACTCAGGCTGAGATTCGGGAGGTGGTGGAGTATGCCAGACAGCGACACATCACTGTGATCCCAGAAGTGGACCTTCCAGGACACATGCAGGCCGCCATCGCTGCCTACCCGGAACTCGGGAACACCGGACAGCAGCTTGAGGTGTGCAATTTCTGGGGTGTGATTGAGCATGTGCTCAACCCCAGCGAGGAAACCCTCAAATTTCTGGAAGACGTGCTGACCGAAGTGATGGACCTCTTCCCCTCGAAATACATCTGCATCGGGGGGGATGAGTGCGTCAAGAAAGAGTGGCGTGAAAGTGAATTCGCCCAGCAGCGCATTCGGGAACTGGGCCTCAAAAACGAAGAAGAACTGCAGAGTTACATCATTGGTCGCATGGACACCTTCCTGCACAGTCGCGGACGCAAACTCCTGGGGTGGGATGAAATTCTGGAAGGTGGACTGGCCCCCCATGCCACAGTGCTCTCCTGGAGAGGCGAAAAAGGTGGCATTCAGGCCGCAAGAGCAGGCCACGACGTGGTGATGGTCCCACAGGGATACCTGTACCTGGACCACTACCAGAGCGAGGACCAGAGCAAGGAACCACTGGCCATCGGGGGGTGCAACACCCTGGAAAAGGTCTACCATTACAACCCGGTGGGCTGGGCAGCAGGACCTGAAGAGTCCAGATACGTGCTGGGCACCCAGGCCAACCTGTGGACCGAATATGTCAATACCCCGGAACACGCCCAGTACATGATGTTCCCAAGGCTCTGTGCCCTCAGTGAAATGGCCTGGACTGCCCCCCAAAAGCACGATTACCCTGCATTTCTGGAACGCCTGAACGTCCATCTGAAGAGGCTGGACGTGCTGGGGATAAATTACAGACCGCTGGATGAAGTTGTAGAGGTGTAATTGAAGGGGCAGGCCAGTGGTCTGCCCCTTCAAGAATTGATGACCCCCATCAGATGATCTCCAGCACCTGTGCTGACAGCTGATGGCTGACTGCTGACCGCTGCTGTACAATCATTCCCTGAAAGAGGTGACATGGGACGTCCTGCCGCACTGAGGGCCATCAACCGGGCACAGATCCTGAAACGGGTGCTGCGTGAGGGTGCACTGTCTCGCAGTGAACTGGCCGAACGCACCGAAATCTCCAGTGTGACTGTCACGTACATCGTGAACGACCTGCTTGAAGAAGGCGTCCTCAGCGAGATGGGCCGCACCGAAGGCAGCAGCGGACGCCCCGCCCAGAAGGTGGACCTGAATCCCAGAGGGGGCAGCATTCTGGGGATGGACCTGCAGCCGGAACGGGTGCTGTACGGGGTGACAAACGCCAGGCGGGACCGGATCTCCTATCAGGTGCGCAATCTCATGAATGCAAAGGACATCACCCAGACTGTGTTGGAGATTGTTGAGCAGCACATGCAACAACCTCCAGAGACCGGACCTGTGCGTTACCTGTGCCTTGCCGTACCTGCGCCTGTCAATGCTGCAGGAGAGGTGGGATCGCCCAACAGCCTGCCCGAGCTGCAACTGGCAGACATCCAGCACCTCTGTCAGCAGGCAGGCATTCTGTTGAAGCTGGACAATGATGCCAACCTGGGTGCACAGGCAGAGCAGCTTCTGGGTGCGGTCAGAAACGAACAGCATTTTGCCTTCCTGCTGGAAAGGCCCACCGGAATTGGTCTGGGATTGTACCTGGATGGGCAGCTGTACCGTGGGCAGAGGGGCCTTGCTGGAGAACTGGCCCTGGTGCGCTGGCCCAGCAACCGCAAGGCTGTTCCCATGGAGGAGCTGTCAGGGGCAGCTCAGGAAACCGCTCTGGCTTACATGGTGGCAGGTCTGGCCCTCACCCTGGACCTCAGTGCTGTGGTGATTCATCAGGATCAGGCTCCTGAGCAGAGCAGGCTGCAGGAACGCCTCCAGGGTCTGGTGACCGGAAACCTGCGGGTGGTGAACAGCACCCTGGGCCAGAACGCCGTGGTGCTCGGTGCGCTGGTTCAGGGATCAGAATTGTTCGAGCAGGCGCTTCTGGCATTGCCAGAGTTTTGAGGGCCAGAGTTTTGAGGGAGCAATCATGAAATGGGTGGCATTGCTGCGCGGAATCAACGTGGGCGGGAACAGGAAAGTGCCGATGGCAGACCTGAGATCTGCTCTGGAAGCAGCAGGATTTGAGGAGATCAGGACCTACATCCAGAGTGGGAAGATCATTCCCACTTAAAAACAAAATCCAGCACAACAAAAAACCATGCAGCAACGTAGGTCTTGCCCCCACACTGCCCCCTAAAGGGCTTTTTTGCCCTCTGTTTTGGGCACCAGGTCAGCCGCTTTCACCACGGCCTTGCGCCGCCCAGCCTCAGCGGAGTGCGTGTAAATCCTGAGGGTGATCCCAGGATTCGAGTGCCCCAGAATATCTGCTGCGGTCTTCGGGTCAGCCCCCTGCACGGTGATCAGGTAACTGGCGAAAGAGTGCCTGAGGTCATGAATGCGGTAGTTCTCGGTGATGCCGGACACCCGCATGGCCTTCTTGAACCTCTGGCGCACATTGTCGGGGTAAAGCATGGTCCCGTATTGGCTGCAGAAAACCCACCCATCGGGGTTAAACCCTGGGTCTTTCTGCTGCTTTCGTTCCTGTTCCTGCTTGTGTTCCTTGAGGAGTTTGACCAGTGCCGGGTGCAGTGCGAGGGTGCGGCGACTGCTGCGGGTTTTCAGACCGGTCACCCACGCTTTGCCGTTCACAGCAGTGACCGCCCGCTCCAGGCTCACAGTCTCCTGCTGCCAGTCGATGTCACTCCACTTGAGGCCCAGCCCCTCCCCGAACCTGAGCCCCAGACTGAGGATGGTGTAGAAGATGGGGTAGTAACTGCTGGTCTCCTGCAGGTAAGAGAAGATGGTTTCCAGGTGCTCTGGTGGGATCACCTGGGCCACCCGCTTGCCTTCCATGCGAGGCAAGGTGGTTTCAGTGTTGGGGTTGAACGAGATGTGCCGGTAAGTCACCGCAAGCTTCAAAGCACTGCCAATGAAACTGCGGGCGTGAGCGGTGGTGTCCAGGCTGTACCCAGCAGAAATCAACTCCCGGTACAAATGGTCCAGCATCTGGGTGGAGACCTTGCTGAGCGGTGTGGAGTGCAGTGGGGCAGCGTAGCGCACGAAGAGTTGATGGCAATACTGCGTGGTGGGCCTGACCTCCATGCTCTTGTGCCCTGCATAGTAGACAAGCCACTCCCCGAAAGTGATCTGGGTAGTGGTGAGACTGCCCCCTTTCACGTACTCCAGGTACTTGGCTCTGGATTTTTCCAGCAGTTCATCAAACGTGCGGGCACAGATGCTGAGCCGAACCTTCTCGCCTGTTCTGGGGTCCTGCACCCACGGCCTGTACTCCAGCCTGCCGTCATGCCGGGTTCTGGGTTCTCCCCCCCAGGGCAGGCTGGGCGGTTGCTTGCTTTTCCTTGCCATTGATTCCTCCTTTCTAAAACCATGAAATCGTCTCTATCGGTCTACATAATTCACCTCCTCCAGGCTGGAAATAACAGAATTCACTAGACTGATTTGTTGATCTCATCCAAGGGTGATAAGATGAGTCATCGGCGGTGAGTTCGCGCATCGGTCCTTTAACTGGTGCCAACCCTTAGGGGGTCTCATCGCCTTTTTCTTTTCGACCCTTAAATTTAAAATTTTCAAAAAGTAGCTTCCCAAATTTATACAATATGTCTTCAAAATAAACATCCTCGTCACGAACAGGAAACATCTCTCGAATAATTTTATATGTCGTGTCATAAAATAATCCCATTGACAAATTTTTCATAATATCATTTCCTTTTCCATCAGCCTCTAGATATCTGTTAATCCAATCAATGATGATTTCGGGTTTTACATTTCTACCATTCAGGTGCGACACTTCAGCACGTCCAAGCAAATATGAAATTATATCAGATACCTGTATGGGTATATGTAAATGACTAGAAATGTAAGCAGGCGCAGACAAAACATTAGATAATGTATTAAATTCCAGTCGTGATTCAGCATAGGCATGAAGATTTGCAATCCTTTTATACTGAGTGTGTTCATCCATTAAAACAATACCCTTTTCATTATAGTGCTTTAGGACCTCGTTAATTGTCATCAGCATCATCGAAAACATAATGATGTATGGAGTAAACCTTTCCCGCACGGAATACATAAATCTGCCCGCAATTCTATGTGATTCCTGTTTATCCACATGAAAAGAATTACTTAACATCTCTTCGGCCATTTTAAAAGCCATGTGTATCGTGTTCTTATTCAAATGAAGATTTGCAGATTCAATATTGTACTTTTGCTTCAATTTTAAAATATCCTCAATGCATTTTAAACGTGCTGGAAAGTCCAAGAATCTGAAGACTCCAGAGCCCCTTATCAGCTCAACACCATGAAATTCAAATTTGTCGTCAGGATTGAATTCTGGATTTCGAATTTTAATATTTTCTATAGTCTCTCGTTTCAAGAGGATGAGATCTCTCTCAAAGTCACTCCAAACGTTTTGATGCACAAACAAAGCAGTCATTCCAAATATTGGCTCGTCAGGATTATCCAAGCGACCACCTGAAGTTCCGAATTCATCAATGTAGATCAGATACATGTCTCACCTCTATCGGTATTCGATCCAGCCCGCAGGCTGCAGTACACCCACGAAACGCCCCAGAGGTCTGGAGCCGTCTTCTGGAACAAAGGGTTTGTGGGCTGGGTTCAGACTGGTGAGCATCAGCTCCCCATCGATGTGGTCCAGTTTCTTCAGGCAAGGACCCACAGAGGGGTGCTCCCACATGTAGATCTTGCCCACACGGGCATCCCGATCAGCGGTGTTGATCACCACGATATCCCCGTCTTTGATCGCGTGGTCTGATCCATCGTCCATGCTGTGTCCGGCCACCTTGATGTACAGGTATTCATTCTTGCAGTAGTCTGCCCGGACCTTCACCCACCCGACACGCTCCAGGCTTAACTCTCCAATCGGCTCCCCTGCTGAGATGACAGCGTATAAATACTCTGAGACTAAGGGGATAACAGAATCGAAGGGTATGGAAGACCTGGAGAACTTGTGCATGGTGGATAAACCTCCTAATTGACCTGTGTGGTGGGGGTGAAAGTGATTCGGGTTTCAAGCAGTTGCCCCAGCACTTTGGCCTCCTTGAGGGGAACCAGTTGCTGGGTCGGTCCAATGAAAACCCCCTGATCACCGAAGGCTTTGTAGTCGCAGATCAGAGGTTGATTGTGGTGGAGGATCAGGTAGCGGTGGTCAGCCGTGGGCTTGCGCTCCTGGGTTTCCACGAAGTGCAATGTCCGGTCCCCTTCCAGGAAGATCCTGAGCCCCTGGGTGAATTCCTTTTTGGGGACATCCACCGTCTGATCCAACTCTTTCATGTTGGGCCAGTTGGCTGCTTCCTGCAGAGGGTATACAGGACACATCACCAGAATGAATTCATCTGGAATAACTGCAACGTTACTCTCCCATTTCCCAATCCCCAAATCCACGCCCGTGGCTTCCTGCAACTCAAAAAGAGACCAGTTAAGCGCCCGTGCTAAAGCAGATATCTTATTGATCGCAACATTCTCAAGGTTGACCTTACCCCGTTCAATGTCAGACAAATATGCCTGTGACATTACATCTCCGATCTGTCCGATTAATTCTTCCTGAGTCAGACCCAGCAGAGCACGGCGTGATCGGAGAACGAGCGCCCAACCTGGCACTTTATT
Source organism: Deinococcus cellulosilyticus NBRC 106333 = KACC 11606 (assembly GCF_007990775.1). Taxonomy (NCBI): domain Bacteria; kingdom Thermotogati; phylum Deinococcota; class Deinococci; order Deinococcales; family Deinococcaceae; genus Deinococcus; species Deinococcus cellulosilyticus. The sequence goes on from NZ_BJXB01000012.1 coordinate 37,276, forward strand.
TTTGGGAGTAGGTCCTCTGCTCATAAGTATCGGGGCTACTAGCATCTTGAGTAGTAGTATGTCCAGTATCACTTAATCGTTCCCATAATCCTAAAGGTGTATCAGAGAACTAGTATTGCTAATACTATGATCTAGTGATATTATTTGACTATGACCAAACTTCTCCAGGGTTTACAGCCCCTCCGGCAAGCCAGAAAGCTCACTCAAGAAGAGCTGGCAAAGAAGGCCGGTGTCAGTGTGGAAACCATCCGAAAGCACGAACAGGGTGCATACGATGGGATTTCTGGAGACACCCTAAACAAACTTGCAGGTGCTCTGGGTTGCCCATCAGCATTCCTTTTTTTACCTTATAACTCTGATGTATCAGAGAATCAGGAATCCGCATGATCGTTCTTCAATCCAGAGAAGAGTTCTTCGCCCTGCTAGATGAGTGGGCCAAAAGCAGGGGTTTCCAGATCCAAAGTCCTGTGAACCCAGACGAGATCCTAACCGTGGCAGAGATGGCCGCAGAGGTGAAAGCACCCCAGAGCACCATCTCCGAATACTGCCGCACTGGTCGCATCCCCAACGCCCGCAAGGTCGGGAAGGAATGGCGGGTCCAACGGGCTGACTTCGAAGCTTTCAAACGGGGGGATTCCCCCCGTGGTCTGATCACCAAAGGCAAACCCCCGAAGCTGCGTCTTTCCAACCGAGTGGGGTAACCCCCAGCGCTTTGCCTCCAGTGGGCGCATTCATCCAGGAGGAACCAGAGCCCTGAAAAGGGCAGCCCCCAGAGAGGCCTAATTCTCTGGGGGCGAAAGGACAAACTGATATGACCCATCTTACCACACGCACCCACCGCATGCCCGCCCCACGGTACGGCTTTTCCACTGCTGCCGTAACCCTTCGCGCCCTGGAAGAACTGGCCGATGGCCCGGGCCTGAGCGCTGAGCAGGTTGCCCTGATGATCCTCTGCAAAGAGCAGCTGGGGCTGCCCATCGCCTACAGCACCTACACCAAGGACGTGCTGAACGTGCTCAGTCAAATGAAAGCAGGTGCTTGATGCCCTACATCTCTGAACAAGGTTGGAACCAGATCATGGCAGCAGTGGAGAAAGACATGCCCTCTGCAAAGCAAGAGGCAGGCCTTCCCCTTCACACCCTGCATTCCCGTTGCGAGATGGTCACCGAGCATCTGCACCACGGCTGCACCCTGCAGGTGGATGCTGGGACAGTCACTGTCTTCGAAGACGGGGAGCCCCTGTTCACTGTGCCTGAAGTCTTCATGGAGGATGTGGACACTGCCATTCAGGTGGTGAACAGCATGATCACCGTGTACTTCGAGGCATGGAGTGACGCCTATCAGGAGGGGTACACCGCTGCCATTGAAGACCGGGATGGTGCAGCATGATCGCCTTGTGGACCCTGCTCTGGCTGTTCGGTCTGACCGTCATTTGCGCTGTCCGTGAACGCCGTCAGGAGTGGCTGGAGCAGCAGCAGCAGATTGAAGCAGCAGCTGCCCGCAACACCAGCACCCTGCCCACCGTGCCCTGGTCCAGAGGCCTGCAATTCAGGCGGTGGCGCAGATGACCTGGGCCATTGGAGTCATCTTTTTCTTCATTGCCTTCGGGATCGTGGGCATCTGGATCTGCTGCCTGGAAACCCAGGAGCAGGCCATCACTCCAGAGCAGTACGCCCAGTTGCCCGATCAGGACCGCATGGACCAGTTGGAGAGGTGGCGCTGATGAAAAGCAGACCCATCCTCTTCAGTGCTCCCATGGTCAAAGCCATTCTGGAAGGCCGCAAGACCCAGACCAGACGCCTGATCAAGTTTGTGGCCCCCTCAGGCAACATCAGTTACCGCAGGCCTGCTGGAGATCCCCTGATCACAGAAACCCAGAACACCCAGGGCTACACCACCCGCACCGTACCGGAAGGCCTGATGCTCCAGTGCCCCTATCAGGTGGGGGATCAACTGTGGGTCAGAGAAAACCTTCGACTGGATGCGGCAGGCTTCTGGGTGTATGCCGCTGATCGTGCCCTGGTAGAGTTTGATCCAGAACATGAGGCAGCTGCCCTGGTGTGGGCAGACCACAAGGACAAAGAACATTGCCCTTCCATCCACATGCCCAGGTGGGCGTCCAGAATTCTGCTGGAAATCACAGAGGTCAGAGCGCAACAACTGCGAAAGATCTCTGAAGAGGATGCCCTTCAGGAAGGCATCCATGAGGACCTGCTTCCTGCTCACCTCAGGTACGGCAAGGAACTGCCCAGCCCTCAACACGCCTTCGGGCACCTGTGGGAATCCATCAATGGCAAAGGCAGCTGGGATGCCAACCCCTGGGTGTGGGCCATCACCTTCAAGCGGGTGAAGCCATGAGCCCCCTCGCATGGATTCTGCACCAGTACACCCAGGCCCAGCGCGATGAGTGGGTTCTCAATGCTCTGGCTCTGGGTGTGGAGCCCATGGACCTGCTGACCGCTGAGGAAATGCAGGTCCTGGAGATTCGCCTGCATCCCGATCTGCCTGCTGCCATCACTGCAGAGGAAGAGTTCTGGCAGGAGCTGGACCAGATCCACGATCAGCCTGTCCCCTCTGACCTGCCCCTGCCCTACTCCCGTGACGCCCTGATGGGCACTGCTGCCTGACCTCTCCCCCTCCCCAGGCTCGGGGAGGGATCACCTGTTGGAGTACACCATGACTGAAACCAAGCTCCTGCCATACGTCATTTTCGGCATCGCCATCACCCAGGTGACCATTCAGGAAACCAAGAAGCTGGGCTGGGTTCTGGTCTGCAAGACCAAACCCCGACAGCACAACACCGAAGACATGGTGTTCGATGGCAGTGCCTTGATCACCATGCTCCGCGCCAAGTTCGAGGCAGGCCTGAAGCTGTCCGTGAAAACCGTCTGGTCACAGGACCGCATCATGATCCCCTGCACACTGAAGGGGAACACCACCATCAGTGAGGACGCGCTGACCCAGTGGAACATCCTGATCCGGGAAGATGACTTCAACAAAACCGGAGTGGACCCGATGGAACTTCGGGACCTGAGCACCATCTGCCACCTGGAATGCACCCTGAAGCAGGCACCACTGGAGATGAAAGAGACAGAGGAAGTGAAGCCTGCTGTCCCGGTGAAACGTCCCTGGAAGTCTGCTGTGCCGGTGGCTGAAGTGGACACCAAGTTGCAGCTGGAGATGGACCGCTTCATGGATGAGGGCTGCCCGAATGACCCTGAAGGATTCTGGGAACGGCAACTGGACGCCTTCTTTGAGAGCCTGGAGCAGGCCTACCCCACCGGGGAAGGTGGCGAATCTGCATGAGCCTGCAAGGAATCCTCAGCAAGGCCATCAAGGACGCCCGCTCCACCGGGTACACCCAGCAGGTGAACCTGCAGAACGGACTGAAGATCCGGGTGCGGGTGCAAGCCACGCTGCTGCAGTTCTGCCTTTACCGCAAGGACCAGAACCCCAGTGAGTTGGAAGGCAAGACCGTGGCGAAACACGCTGGGCTGGCAGAGGGAACCTACTCCCTCTCCTGGTCCCACAGCAATGACGGCAAACGTCAGTTTCTGGTGATCGATCAGACCATGCCGGGGCTGGTGCAACCATGAGCATCCAGATCATGACCGAAGTGTGGTCTGAATCCAAACACAAAGGGTCTGAACTGCTGACCCTGATTGCCATTGCTGACATGGCGAACGAGCACGGTGAAGCTTATCCCTCTGTGGGCTACATTGCCCGCAAGATCCGCATGACCCCCAGGAACACCCAGAAGATCCTGCAGAAGCTGGAAGCCAGTGGTGAACTGGTTACCCGTGAAGGTGCTGGGAGGAACGGCACCAATCTTTACCGGGTGATCACCAAGAACACCCTGAAGTTCCTGACCCCTGAGGAAGTGGCGCTGCTGGATGCTGCCCGCAAGGGGGGCGAAAAGAATTCAGGGGTGAACGCTGGGACAGGGGCGAAAAAAATTCAGGGGGGTGAACCCGGTGACAGGGGGGGGATGAACCCCAGTTCAGGGGAGGGGGTGAACGCTGGGACAGGGGAGGGGGCGAACCCCAGTTCACCCAAAACGTCAGTTGAATCATCAGTTGAATCGTCAGTAGAAGCAGAAGAGGAAACCACTGCTGCTGCCCCTCAAGTTCAGAAAGTTCAAACACCCCAAAACAGTCAAGCCCCTGCTCTCCCCTCTCAGGGACCAGAGGGCAAACCTGCAAGTGCTGGGATTCAGACCAACGCAGTTCAGGAAATTCCGGGGGCCGCGCCCGCCGGTGAAGTGGACCCTGAGACCACCGTGCAGCTGAACAAACTCTTCGGGTCCATGTTGCAGGACATGCTGGATGATCCTGCTGCTCTGGTCACCAGAACCGACTGGTTCAAGATCCCGGTGGCCCGCTTTCAGGAGCTACTGGAGGAAGTGAAACGCACCTGCCGCGCTTCCAACGGGCTCAAGAAACCCAGAACCGAAATGAAGTTTGTGCTGGATGCAGAGGTGGGTCGCATCACCAAACCTGAGCCCGCGAAGTCTTCCCGTGCTGCTGCCCTGTCCGGGCTGAAACTGTGAGGCCGTCATGCAAACCCTGAAACAATCCCTCCAGCAGGTCACCCGAACCCTTCGCATTCAGAAACCCCAGGCTCCCCTGCCTCAGGTGGTGGGTCAACCCCTCACCGAATGCCCGCACTGTGGTGCTCCCAGGGTCACCATCGAAGTGGAGGGTGTGGGTTCCTTCCAGATTCTGCAGGATGCTTGCTGCAACCCCAGAGCGTTCGAGGTGGTGCAGGGGAAACTCCAGACTGCCTTCGACATCCTGACCAGTGTGGAGGATCAAAACACCCTGATCGAGCATGCCCGTGGTCTGATGGAGCACCTGACTCCAGAACAGCGCACCCAGGTGAATGAGCACCTGATCCCCACGCTGGAAGCCCAGCTGCGCACTGCAGAGGAGCGGCAGAAGCAGCAGCCGAATGCCAGAGGCCCACGCTCTGGGGAGGTGGCAGGGTGACCCATGCCGAACTCGTTCAGTATGCAGAAAAGTGGTTGTCCAGCCGGGTGGGATTCTCATTCAATGATCGCATGAGGGCTTACACCCAGGAGTTCCCTGACGTGATTGGGTTCAGGCAGTGGTGGACTGTGATTATTGAATGCAAGATCAGTCGCGCAGACTTCCTTGCTGATGCCAAGAAACCTCACCGTGTCAGAGTTCAACAGGGAATTCGCAAGGGGATGGGCAATTACCGCCTGTATGCCTGCCCCACCGGGTTGATCAAGCCTGAGGAACTGCCTGAAAAATGGGGGTTGCTTTACTTCAGTGAAGGCGGCAGGTGCAAAGCAATCATCAACCCACTGGACATGCAGGGTGCGGTTTTACGTGCACCTTATGTTTTTGACGCTGACCGTCAGGAAGAGATGAACATGATGTACAGCGCTCTGAGACGCCTGCATTTGAGGGGGCGCATCCCGGAAATTTATGGACCTGGGTGGCAAGAATGAGCACCACCCAGCCCCTGTTGTTTGCTCCTGCTGTCACTGCTGATCAGGTCTTTCAGCACCTGCAAGCTCACACAGCATGGTGGGCAGTGTGGACCTTTGTTGAAGTGCTCCAGAAGAATTCCCCCACCCCGCTGAAAAGCAAGAAGGCTGCCACTCTGTGGGTTCTGAAGCACTACACCGAAGATGTGATCAGGAATTTGCAGAAGGGTGCAACGCTTCCTTCCCTGATTGAGGCCTGTGAGGACAGGCATGTGCTGGATCTGGCTGCCTACATCAGTGAGCATTGGGACGTGCTGAAGGCAGGTGGGGAGTGACCCTCTCCACTGTCCCCAGCACTCCCCTTTATCCCTTTCTCCAGATCAACCTCCTGCCTTTTCCAGGGCAGGGGGTGTCTGGCAAGACCCTCACCAAACCCAACCTGCAGAGGTGGGAGCAGCAGCGGCAGCAGCAGGCCTGGGAATCCCTGCAGAAGACCACCCGCATGGTGATCACTGGACTCCAGCGGGCTGGGCTTCTGGTCCGGGAAGACGGGTGGCGGCATGTGATGACCGCAAGCCTGACCAATTCCCGCACCTGCGAAACGGTCACCATCTACAAAGCCTTCTTCTTTCTGGAAGGCGTTGCTGCCTTCCAGACCGTGGGCGGCACAGGCCTGCCGGACCCCATCATCGGAAAGGACTGGTCCAAATGATCCAGGGCAACGTGCGCAACAAGATTCAGGAAGAAATCAAAGAACTCATCCGCTTTGCAAGCAACTTCGAGCAGGTCACTTTCCAATACAGCAAAACCCTGGAGCCCGATGAGACCATGTTCGGGGGTTTCTTCACCATCAAAACCGCTGACCCCCTGATGTCCATCCTGTCCTACCAGAAGATCAGTGAGGTGGTGGGCAAGTTCCCCATGTACCTGGGGATTGACCTTGCCAAGAACCTGGAGGGTGATCAGGAAGTGTCGATCATCATCAAGGAAACCCAGGGCTTCTTCATTCCTCAGAGCACCACCAACAAGGCATGAACATGAAGAGACGTTACTGGGTGCGGTTTCTGGCAGACGGCAGCAAGCCTATGATGCCCACCGCTGGCTTCTACTTCGAGGTCATTCGGGAACTGCCTGATGGTCGGGTGGTTCTGGTGGCATGGGTGGAAGCCTTCAATGAACTGTGGTGCAGGAATCTGATCACAAGCCCTTACCTGTTCCCAGAGGCAGAGTTTGAATTCTGCTTGGAGGTGGGAGAGGACTGGACACCTGAGAGCAGACACCCAGGTCTGGAATTGCTTGTGGTGGAGGTTGCATGAAGAACTTACAAGATGCAGTGGACAGGGTTCTTATTCATGGGGACGCCTTCAATGCACAGGAAGTCAGCCAGATTGCCAAGTGGCTTCAGCCCCCTATCCAGGATCTGGAAGATCTGGGGTATGACCGCTGCAAGATTTACGACTACTGCAGGCAACGGGATGTCACTGTGGGCCACGTTCACCACCTGATCACCAGTGGTAAGAACCGCCTCAGGTCCCTCAAGAAATCCCAGGCAGTTGCCCCCACCCCGAAGCAGAAGTTCAAGAAACCCGGACACCCCAACAGGAGGAAACGGTGAAACCGAAGCGCATCGCGTACACCTTTGATGAGCGGTCCTACACAGACTCGCTGGCTGATCACCACAACCAACAGCAAGAATCCACTGTGGTGATCAAGAACCCGCAGACTGGTGAAGAAAGAACGGTCACCATCCCCCACCTGGGCAAGCGTTGCCCTCACTGTGGGCGGGTGATCAAGTGAAACGCATGACTGAAGGGGAGTGGCAGCAGTGGCAGAGAGCTTGTCTGCAGTCTGCCCGCGCTTTTGGGAGATCCATCAGCACCACAGAAATGGAGCAACTGGCAGAACGCATGGGGTGCATCCCACCCCATTACCCTCCCACCCCAGAAGAGATGACTGCTCAGATGTTGCGCAACCAACAAAGCACCTATCACGTCAGAAAGAAAGGGAAGCGTAAGTTTTTCCGTTCATGATTGAAGGTACAGGCTCGTACCTTCTGTAGCATCTCCAGCCCTCTCACACTCCAGGGAAGAAGAGTGATATGACAGCAACCGCCGCACCCCGCAAACGTCAGATCCCAGTTGCTAGAATGGAATCAACGCGCCTCCAGGCCGATCTCAAAGGAGAAAGCATGGGGCGCATTGTCATACCGGGAAGACCACAAAGCAGACCCGACACCAGTAAGGGCATGGAGTACAAGGAACAGATCCAGCGCTTGATGGCTGAGCAGCTGGGTGGAATCCTCCTGTTCCCAGAAGCCATGCTCACCCTCTCTGCCACCCTGTACTACTCTGTGCCGGATGGGGCCCCTGATGACCTGCCCAGCATGCCCAGGCGCTGGCCTGAGTTCTCAATCCCCAGGCCTGACCACGCCATGTGCATCATCCTCTCAGCCCTCAAAGGCAGCCTGTACAGCAGCAGTGAGCAGGTCTCCCCCATGAGTGTGAACCGGATTGTGCAACCGGGCCACCTGCTGGAAGCCACCTGGGGATACGACTGCAGGAGAGGACTCGCGGTGATCGAGTATGGACCAGCCACCCACTGACCCCACCCCAGTTGAAACCTACGAAGAAGCAGCAGCAACCCTCAAACCCCGGCAAAGGAAGTTTGTGGAGGCCTACCTGCAGCACTTCAATGGGAGTCGGGCAGCCAGAGAAGTGGGGGTGAGTGAAGCCAGTTGCCGGGTGCAGGCCCACGACTGGCTTACAAACCCTAACATCCAGCGGGTGGTGGAACTGGGCATGCAGCGTCACGGCATGGGGAAATATGAGGTTCTGGCGCGGCAGCAGGCCATTGCCAGAGCGACCATTGAGGACTTCATTTCCATTCGGAAGTTCATTGGGTTTGAAGAGAAACTTCTCCCTGCTGTTGAGGCTCTGGACGCCATCCGCGATGAGATGGCAATCCTGATGGATGAGCTGGATTCTGCCTCAGAAGAGAGGGCCGAAGAGATCAAACAGGAACTCAAACACTACCGGCGTGAGGAACTGAAGGCAGACCGGGCCTGCAAGCGGGACCCCAGCACAAAGATCAGGGTGGGTCTGGAGCGGGTGGAGACCTGGGCTCAGGAGATTGATTTGAAGAAAGCAGAAGAACGGGGCGTCCTGCACCTGCTGAAGAGTGCCAAGAAGACCGCAGATGGTGGCCTGCAGATCACCCTTTATGACAGCCAGAAGGCACTGGAATGGTTCGGGGACCATTACGGGCTGACCTCCAAGAGCGTGAAGCTGGGAGACCCAGACGGGAAACCACTGGCACCCGGCACGGTCCTGATCCTCCCCAGCAACGGCAGAGACTAGGAGACGAACATGCCCTACCGAAAGAGCGAATACAGACAACTGACTGCAGCAGAGGCCCGTGAAAGATTTTCCCTTGCCAAGCAAGAACGGGAGCATCTGAACACTGCTCGAATTCTTGATGAAATCATGGAGCGCATCCACAATGTCACAGGGCTGGAAACAGCAGGCTCCATTGCTGGGCCACGACTGCAGATCATCGTCAAAGAAATGGCTCCAGCAGTGAGGCAGAAGCTGGAAGACTTGGGTTACCAGATCATTGAACATGAGTTCGTTCGGGAAGACCCTGACACCCAGGAGGAAACAGATCGGTTCGGGCATTGGGTTATCAGTTGGGAGAACTGACGTAAACTGAAACCATCTGATCCCCTCAGGGAAGCGCACCGCACTGGTGCACCTGAGGGGATCATGCCTGTAGAGATACGCCCACAACCCGGACCCCAGACACTCTTCTTCCAGAGTGCCGCTGACATTGTGATTTACGGTGGGGCAGCAGGTGGGGGCAAGAGCTGGGCGCTGCTGGCTGAACCCCTCAGGCACATCCACAACCCGCACTTCGGGGCCACCCTCTTCAGGCGTCTGGATGCAGACGTTTACTCAGAGGGTGGCTTGTGGGATGAGGCCATGAAGATCTACCCCATGTTCGGTGGGGTTCCCAACGGGGATGGTTACTTCAAGTTCCCCAGCGGGGCAACGGTGTCTTTCGGGCACCTGCAGCATGAGAACACCAAGTACCGCTATCAGGGAGCACAGATCCCCCTGATCGAGCTGGATGAGCTGACCCACTTCACCCGCGATCAGTTCTGGTACATGCTCTCCCGGAACCGGTCCACGTGCGGGGTCAGGCCTTACGTGCGGGCATCCACCAACCCAGACGCTGACAGCTGGGTGGCGGAGTTCATTCACTGGTGGATCGATGAGGAAGGCTTTGCCATTCCTGACCGGTCTGGAGTGGTGCGGTACCTCCTGAAAGATGGGGACCACATGAACTGGGGCAGCACCCCAGAGGAAGTGCTGTCGCGTGTGCCGGACTCTGACCCGGAAGACGTTCTGTCTGTCACCTTCATCAGTGCCAAGCTGGAAGACAACAAGATCCTGATGGAGAAAGACCCCAAATACCGGGGCAGGTTGAAAGCCCAGTCCTTTGTGGAGCGGGCCAGACTGCTGGGTGGGAACTGGAAGGTCAGGTTCACTGCAGGCAACGTCTTCCGGCGTGACTGGTTCACCATCATCAGCCCAGCCCAGGTCCCCAAAGGCCTGCGCATGATCCGGTACTGGGATCTTGCAGCCACAGAGAAAAAAGCGGGCAACGATCCCGACTGGACCACCGGCACCCTTATGGGTGTGGATGAGCACGGCATCTATTACGTGCTGGATGTGGTCAGACTCAGAGGCACCCCGCTGGAAGTGGAAACCGCCATCATCGAAACCGCCCACGATGACGGCAAGCGGGTGGAGATCCACATCACCCAGGAGCCTGGAAGCTCAGGGAAGTTCGTGCTGTCCCACTTCACCCGCCACCCTGAACTGAAGGGGTACATCGTCAAAGGGGACCGGGAGACCGGCAGCAAGCTTGAGCGGGCCAAGCCCTTCAGTGCCCAGTGCGAAGCCGGGAACGTGAAGGTGCTCAGGGGGTTGTGGAATGAGGCATGGCTGAACGAACTTCAAGGGTTCCCGGATGGGACACATGACGACATGGTGGACAGCGCATCAGGGGCGTTCAGGAAACTGCCCCGTGCAGGCCGCATCAAAACCAAGGGAGAAGCAGCATGAGACGAATTGCAGGAGAGGCAGTGGCAGCAGCAGTGGGCAGCAGAGAGCTGGAGTTCCGTGTTGAAGGCATGACCATCAGCCCGGAGACAGAGCAGAGTCGGGCAGCAAGCACCGCAAATTACACCCTGATCCCGTGGCCTCTGGACCCAGAGAAGCTGATCGATTACTGGTATGGGAACCCATGGCTGGCAGCGGTGGGCAACCTGATTGCAGATGCACTGGCAGGGGCAAGCATCGAGCTTTCTGCCAGAGAGAGCAGCACAGACGGCACCCCCCTCTCAGAACCCAGTCAGGACGAATACAGACGGGGCATCCAGTGGCTGACCCGCTCAAACTTCGCCATGGATGGGGTCTCTCCCCTGGACGTGCACGGGTTCATCCGCAGCGTGTTCACTGCCCTGGACCAGACCGGCAATGCTTTCGTGGAAACCCTCAGGAACATGGCCGCCAACGAATTCCACGGGCTCAGTGTGCTGCTGCCCCAGTTCGTCCGGTATGAGGTCACCAAGGCAGGACAGCAGACCACCATCAACCTCTACCAGATGGACCCTTACCTGGGTGAATTCAGGTATGTGCAGTTCGGGCGCAGAGACAAGGGCAACGCAGAGACCCGGGAATTTCTGCATGTCCGGCACACCAACACCGTCAGCAGCTTCTATGGCCTGCCCGCATGGTTGCCTGCCAGAGACAGCGTGGCCGTGGACAACTCGCACAGAACCTACCTGAAGGGCTTCTTCACCAACCATGCAGCACCCCGCTGGATGATCACCATCACCGAAGAGATCCCAGAAGGTGGATCGAGCAGCGCCACAGAGGATGATCTGGAGAAGATCTACCAACTGGTGAAGAACTACCTGGGAGCCAACAAAGGGGACATGGCAGGCAGGAACCTGGTGCTGCAATACCCAGGTGGCATCAAAGTGGAAGCCACTCCGCTGGACATCAAGATCGAGGACCCCACCTTCAAGGAAACCTCCAGAAACGCACGGGATGAAATTTTGGCAGTACGCCATGTGTCCCTGATTGATCTGGGTCTGCCAGAGGGGGGTTACCGGGCCACCGCTGAAACCCAGTCAGGCAACTTCAGACAGCAGGTGCTGGAGCCATCCCTTGCACCCATCCTGCGCTTGCTGAATGAAGTCTTGCATGCTCCAGCCCCATACGGACTGGGCATCACCCAGTGGGATGTCACCGCCAAGTTCGAGCGGGTGGAAGACCTGCTGAAGAAATTCGAGGCACTGTTTAAGGCCACGGGTGTGCCCTTCCTCAAACCCAATGAGGCCAGACAGATCATCGGGTATGAAGCCGTGGATGGTGGGGATGATGTTTACATTCCCAGCAGCAGCACCCCCATGAGCGTGAACATCCCAGAGAGCCCCATCGACGGGAACTGATCATGCCTGTTCTGCAGCGCAGGGCAAAGTTCATTTCAGAAGCAGAGTTGCAGCGGGCCAGTCGGGTGCATATCGCCCGTCTGGAAGCCGCCGTGCAGAAGTATGCCCCCAGACTCTGGGAGCTTGCATCTGCCCACCTGATCAGGTGGCTCAGGTATGTCCTCTCCAGACTGGCTGCCCGCTACCCACAGTACCGTGCGGATGGGGATGAGATGCTGACCGCCATCCTCTCCCAGCTCTCCAAGGGATTTTCAGATCCAGATCTGTCCCCTGCCCTCAGGGACATGTGGCGCAGCAGCATTGAAGGGTACTTTCTGGCCACAGACCCACGGGCCCAGGAGATCGAAGAGTACACCAGACGCATGATCGAAAATGACCTGGGAGAATACTGGAAGAACCTCACAGACCCTGGCACTCTGGCCCGCAAGATCACCAAGTGGAGGGAACAGGGCAAAGGGTATGAGGATGTCAGCAGGCAGCTGGGCATGGAGGTGATGGCCCAGGATCTGGAGAAGCAGTACCGCACCGGGTATTACACGGCTGAACGGTTGGTACGCACCACTTACAATGCCAGTGCCAACTTTGTGGCAATGAAGCAGCTGCAGCAGCAGGGTTACACCCACAAGCAATGGATCACCGCACGGGATGCCCGGGTGCGTGGGGCAGGGAAAGTCAAAAGTCCGTACAGCCATGTTTTCATGGAGGGCAAGACGGTTCCCATTGATGACCCTTTTGTGACCAGAGAGAACTTCAGAATGATGTTCCCAGGGGACCGCTCCAAAGGTGCACCCATCGGGCACGTCATTCATTGTCGCTGCACTGTGATAGGGATCATTCAAGAAGGGGCCAGACCTTCCAGACCCACTGCGCAGCAGCCCATCCAGACCCCTGCACCCAGACCCAGCAGGCCCACACCTGCACCACCGGCACCCACCCCGGTACCGCAACCTGTCTTCACCCCTCCCCCACCACCCAGGCCTGCACCACCCCAGAGACCCACGCCCGCACCTGCCACTCCTGCTGCCACTGGTCCCAGCATCAGGTCAGCCATCCAGAACAAAGAGCGGGGCAACAAAACCGCTCAGGCCATCGAAACGGCCATGTCCCGCATTGACCAGGTGCACACCTTCAAGAGTGGATCGCGCCCCATCCCCATCAGGCGGGCCAGTCTCGGAGGCAGCAGGCAAGGGGCATTCTCTTACACCAACAAAGGCAGACCGGTGGAAATCCGCATTGACCCCAAAGCCCAGCACCCTGATCTGACTGCAGTGCATGAGATCGGGCACTACCTTGATCTGGAAGGCTTTGGATCTGGCAGGAAAGTTGCCGCGTCAGATCCACGCCTGAAGGAATTCCGGGATGCTGCCATGGACAGCGAAGCCGTGCGGGAACTCAGGCAAATGCGCTACAGCCCATGGCTGGAGGTGGATGGAGAGCAGTACGAAACCCCAGTCCGGCACCTGACTTATCTGCTGGACATGGATGAGATCTGGGCACGGGCGTATGCTCAATTCATCGCAGAGGAAACCGGTGATCCCACTCTGCTCATGCAGATTCGGGATGTGATCACCGATGACTTCGGGCCTGTGCGTTACACCCAGTGGACAGAAGCTGATTTTGCACCCATTCGCGCTGCCATACGAAAATACCTGGAGGTGATGGGATGGCTGAAAAAATCCTGACCGAACAAATGTTAAAGCGCTGGAGCATCAAACGCATCCAGAAGGAATTCCCTGGGTTACGTCTGGAAACCATCCAGAAGATGAAAAAGGTTGCCATCAGCAAACCTGATCAGGTGGAAGTGAAAGATATTCTACGCAAGTAAAAAGTGGCCCGTACGGGCCACTTCAAATTTATAGCATTCAGGATTTGGTGCAGGACCACCAGTTTCTGAGAACTGTAGTGGAATATCGGTCACCCTCTGTGCAGATTTCCTTGAATCGTTCGATGGTTTCATAATGTGTGCAGGTGTACTTGTACCCACCGGAGTATGAAACACTGGTTTCGATGACATAAGTTCGGGTGCCCAGGCTGATTGGGCCTCCGCTGCAGACAGCAAAAGCAGTGGGTGTAAGAAGGGCCAAAATACAGATCAACTTTTTCATAATTTCACCTCCACGAAATCGTAACACAATTGAAATATTTACTATTCCAGGATTTCCCTTACTTGAAAACGTGGATTTCCCTGATGAATAAACTGCCATGCTAGACTGGAATCAATCACCCCAGCAGGGGCACACCAGACAGGTGCTGCACTGTGGGGTTTTCTTTTGGGAGGATCAGCATGACAGTTCTACCACGCGATGAGAACGGCGAGCCCATCCAGGTCAACGCATTCACTGATGGAGCTGGGGCCGTTGCGAAAGTCACCCCCACATCAGGCCTGCCCGTAACCCATGTACAGGCGGCCCCCACGATCTACACCATCAGTTTCGATGCTGCAGGCACCGTGTCGACTGCTGCCACATATGTATTTCTGAATGGCCTGGTGCCTGTGCGGTTGGTGGTCCCGTCTGGCTGGACCAGTGCTGACATCACGATTCAGTGCAGCGCTGACGGGGCCACCTCCTGGCGTGATTATTACGACAGCACCGGGAATGTCATCGTGCTGAAGGCAGGCGCGGGGAACCGCAGCATTGCCCTCAACCCACAAGATTTTCTGGGCCTGATGCACATCCGTCTCAGGTCGGGTCTGCCGGGCAGCACAGTGGCTCAGGTCAATGCGGTCAGTCTGACCCTCTACGCCGCGCCCATCGGGGCGTAACATGAACCCCGCACTTTTCCGCAGGACAGAGCCCACATATACCCTGCCTGCAGGGGCTGTAGCCATCTACGATTTTGTTTACGACCCTGCAAATCCCCAGCGCCTGACCGACATCAGCGGAAACGGCAACCACGGCCAGTTGGGGAGCACGTCGGGGGCAGACACTGATGATCCTGCGCCAGGACCAGATGGGTATGGGCTGATTTTTGACGCTGTGGACGATTTTGTTTCGCTGCCACTGGCACTTGGCAACCTGAGCACCTACACGTACATTTGCGCGGTGGAGCAGCTGTCCTTTCTCTCCCGCCGTCTGGTCATCGGGGGGTCCCGGACAGATGGGTCCGTGCGAAACGGGCTCTCGGTCATCACCGGCGGCATGCTGGAGCTGGACAATTATCTGCCGTCCGGTGGAGCCCTGTCCACCCCTCGGACTCTGGTGCAAAACGGAAACCAGTGCGTGGTGGCTGCCCGTCAGAACGCGGGGGTATCCCGGGCCATTTTTTGGAACAGACTGAAAATGGCAGAGGATTCCAGCCCGGAAACCTACGGTGGAGGGGCGATCGATGCGTTCCGTCTGGGCCGCAGATCAGGCAGCACAGCTGACAAGTTCCACGCCAGATACGATTACACCGTCATCTATAACCGTGCCCTGACGGATGAGGAGTACCTGCAAGCCTACCTGTACATCAGGCAGGTGTTGTGGCAGCGAGGCAGGAGGTTACCATGATTGCCGCCTTCAAACTTGAAAAATTTGAACAGCTCAGCCTCACTCAGAAAATGCGTTTTCAGCAGTGCTGCCCGGATGTTGCTTTCGGGCAGCCTGTGATCTGGCCCATCCCTGTGGGTGGCGCGGACTGGATGATGATGTCTGACCCCAGAATCACTGCTGAGGCCTGTCAGCAGATGGAGCAGGTGGCGCTGGATGTGGGATGGACCATCCCAGAGGATGCGACGTGGTTTGAGCAGATTCCCTCCTCCTGGTATCCACAGGGAGAAGAAGCTCCCGAAGACGGTTAAACCTGCTACACTGAATCCAGATGACCCCTCCAGGGGAACGCACAGAGATGTGCACCTGGAGGGGCTTATGTTTTTCAGGCGAATTCACAACCGAACACAGGTCAACACGGACCGCCACACCATCCAGCTGGAAATTCGCAGCGTGAGAGATGGCGTGGTGGTTTGTCGTGGTTCAAACGACACGGTGCGAGACAGCTTCGGCACTGTGATCACCGTGGAATCCCTGATCGGGGACTGGCTGCCTGGATTCCGGCAGCACAACACGGTCAGCCTGCAGCACAACATCCCCGTGCTCAGGGGCATCAAAGGCTCACCCCAGATCGGGGTTGCCCTGCGTGTGGACTTCAACCCCCAGTTGGAAGTGACCATCAAGGTTACCGATCCAGAAACCTTGCGCCTACTGGAAGCGGGCAAGATCGGTGGGGCTTCCCTGGAATTCCTGCCTCTCCCTGAGGGCACCCGCACCAGAGTGGCAGCAGATGGCAGCAGTGAGGAAGTGTACTACCGCCTCAGCTCTGACCCTGAGTTTTGCGGCATCTCCCTGGTGGATCTCCCCTCTGTCCCACGGGCTGACCTTCTGGCCTTCCGGGCTGACCTCCCCAACTGGGCGTTCGCCGTCATCGATCCCCGGGTTTTAAACGGGGAAATCACCGACCCCGAAATGATGAACCGCCTCAGGTGGTTTCCCCATCACGACATCCGAGCCCCCACCAGAGACGTGGACATGCGCGCCGTTGCCGAAACACTGCGCGTCCTGAATCAACCTGACAGCATCCAGATCCCACCCGAAGCATCTCTCACCAGAGAGCAAATCATCTCACAGGCAGCGGCGCACCTGTCCCGGCACACCCAGCACGGGATCGGCACCCGGACCCAGGAGGAAGTTATGGATTACAAGAAGTGGATCAAGTACCGTGTGCAGCAACTCGTGCTGGAAGGCATGAGTGCAGCCGATGCCCTGAAGAAAGCCCAGGGGGAATATGTCACCCAGCGACCCCAGCAACGGGCAGAAGTGGAAGCCCTCACTGTGGATGGCCTGGAGCTGGAAGCAGCACAACCTCAGACAGTGGTGGAGGTTCGCACCACCCAACCTGTCGCTCCTGCACAACCTGCAGAGCAACCCGCTGCCCCTGCACAGCCTGCCGCTGCTGCCACTCCTGTGGTGCACACCCCTCAGGTTGTTGCCCCCAACATCGATGTGCGCGCCCAGGTCACCGATGAGCAACTGACCCGCGCACTGTCTGCTCTGGCTGCACAGCCTGAAAACCCCATGGCTGCTATTGCTGCTGGGTTCCATGCCCGGGCCCGCCAGAATGACTTGACCCCAGAGCAGATTCTGCATGAGGCCATTGCTGCCACTGTGCTGCCTGGACTTCAGCAGCGGGAACGTGATGCTCAGGCTGTGCAGCGTGTGTACAACATCATGCAGCAGCACGGCATCCAGCAGCGCGCCCTGACCCTGGAGGCGAACGGCGCTGTGATGTATGAAGACATGGCCCGTCAGTTCATCATCCGTCCAGAGAACGACATTTACGCCCGCAACTGGTTCGGCACCCTGCCGATGGGTGGCGTGGTCACCCGTGAATTCCCCCGCATGGACCGTGGCGGCATGGCCTTCACCTGGGGCCGCAACACCAACACCACCGCCATTGCAGATGCCGGTAACCCCAACAATGACACCTTCAGCATCACCGTCCAGAACCTGGATGGTTATGTGAACATCGATGACAGCTTCGCGCTGTTCAACGCCCAGGGCACCAGTTACGTTTCCAGCAACCTGCTGCCTGCCATGCGTGGCACTGCACAGGAACAGGAAGATGCTGCGTTCTTCATGAGCACCGGGATCGCCCCATACCCCACTGCTTTCACTGGACTCCACCAGGTGGCCGGGGCCACCACCGTGACCCCCAGCACCAACGGGGACGCCTTCACCCTGGATGTGCTGGACAGCATCGTGACAGCCATGCCCACCCGCTTCCGCAAGAACCCCAGCCGCCTGAAGATCCTGCTGCCTGTGGAGCTTGCAGATGACTTCGCAAAACTGGTGCGCAACCGTGCCACCGGTGCAGGGGATGCTTACCTCGGGGCCACCCCCGCAGGGCAGGCCACCGTACCTGTGGGGCCCACCCCCATCGGGTACTACCGTCAAATCCCTGTGTATGCCGTGTACCACCTGACCATGGGTGAAACCCAGGGCACCGCCGTAGGCATTTGCGGCACTATCATGTGCATCCATCAGGACATCCCCATGATTGGGGACGCTGTGCAACTCCGCATGGAAGTGGTGCGGGAACGGGGCTTCAAGTCCATCCTGCAACTGCAGGAGTATGTCGGTCTGGGTTACCAGTTCCCGTCTGCCATCGTGCGCAGACGTGGCGTGAAACGCGCAGCTTAACCTTCCACTCTGGAGGGCAGCATGGACCTGCCCTCCACCCCCTGAATCCCTGAGGGACCCATGACCAAACTGAGCAAAGCACAACTCATTGAACGGCTGACTGCCCTGGGTGTGGCCCATGACCCTGAGCAGTCCAACAAAGTTCTGCAGGCACTGCTGGATGAAGCGCTGGAGAAGCAGGCTGCCACGGCAACCGAAACCCAGCCCGCTCACCCAGAAGTTCCACAGGAACAAACCCTCACTGTGGACACCGTTGAAGGCACCCCCCTCCCCCCTGTTGAGGAAGGCAATCCTGAACGGGTGGCTGACCCTGTGGAGGAACCTGATGCACAGACCCTCACCCAGCAGGACAGTGACGGGCAGACTGAAACTCAGCCCGATGCCAAACCAGAAGACCCTGAGCAAGAACAGGATCAGGATTCCACCGGGCAGCAGGGTGGAGATTCACCCAGCGACACGCCTGCAGCCTCTGAGGGTCAAGGTGATTCCAAGACGGAAGATCCTGCCCCTCTCTCTGAATATGTGCGTGTGCGCCTTGGTGCTGATTCTCCTGTGGGCCGCCTGGTCATCCCTGGGTTTTCTGGGTTTGACCGTCACACGTCTGCCGTGATCAGCCGTTCTGCCTTCGATGATCACAAGGTGGAATACCACATCGAGGAAGTGACCGACTGATGCCCTGGCTGTCTGCTACCACCATCCTCCCCATGGCCGGGTATCCTGCTGCACACGCCCGTGCTGCAGAGGCTATCAGCTTTGCAGAAACCTGCATTGAGGCTTACACCCGTGCCAAGTGGGGAGCAGTGGTGGCAGACAGCATCATTCTGATTCAGGACGCCAGAAGCTACTTTCTGCTGCTGCCCTTGGACGTTCAGACCGTGACCAGTGTCTCCCCTATCGCATCCACCTACACCACCACCCTGAAAGGATGCGAGCTGTGGAAGAAAGATTCTGGTGGGTACATTGGTCTCTGGGACGCTGGGACCTACCAGATTGAGATCACAAGGGGTTACACCACCATCCCTCAGGACGTGATCAAAGCTGCATCCCTTCTGGCAGGGTATTACCTCAGCCTCTCTGACCCTGAGAAGTCCCGGTATGACTCTCTGTCCATTGGGGACTGGTCCAGTGGCCGCATGTCTGGCAGTGATCTGCCTGTCCCAGAAGCTCAGGCCATCCTCAGGCGGTACCGCACACGGGTGGGTGCAACATGCTGAACTGCACCGTGAAACTGTACAGCACCCAGGAAACCCTGACCGCTGGGCACCGCTCCAGTGAAACCCACACCCTGCTGTATGAGGGACCTGCCCGTTTCTCTGCACCAAAAACCTCATGGCAACAGGTGGCCGCGCTGGAGGGTGCACTGTCTGGCAGTCTGCAGGTCACCACCGGAACTGTTCTGCAAGCCACCACACGTGCTGAGGTGACCGATTGGAAGACTGGCACCACCACCACCTATGAAGTCAGCAATGTGGGGCACGCTCCTGATGGTGGGTGGGGCATAAACCTGGGGGCACGGGTATGAGCAGCAGTGGCAGCAGCGGCATGACCCCGCAGGAGAAAGCCAAGTTTCGCAGGCGCATGCAGGCCGGTCTGGTTGCTGTGGCGGTGGAACTCACCCAGCTGGCAAAGGTGCGGGCCACCCAGCATGTGAACAACGGCACCCTTAGAAACAGCATCACCCACGCTGTTCAGGGGGATGGCTGGGTTTACTGGGGTGTGGCCGTCAGTGCTGCCCCTCACGCTGTGTCTCTGGAGCTGGGCTTCAAACCCCACTGGGTCCCGGTCAACAAGATCAGCGACTGGATGCGCCGCAATGGGGTGGGGATCATCTCTGTGAAAGGGAACCGTGGGCGGGCCAGAAAGTTTCTGGCTGCAGGTGTTTTTGTGGGTGGGCCAAAGTCCACACTGGATGGGAACGGCACCATCACCGCCAAGTTTGGCAAAGCTGGGACCAAATCCTACACCCTTCCCCACCGCTCTGCCTTCCTTCGCCCAGGCACAGTGGGCTTCTCTGTCCTGCGTCACACGGTGGAAACCAAAGGCAAGAGTGTCGCCCCAGCAGCATTTTTGAGGGGGTTCCAGAGTGCCCACTAAACGCAGTGATGTGCTGATCACCCTGTACCAGATTCTGGAAGGCTCACCAGAACTGTGCGCCCTGGTGGGTCACACCCCAGGGGCAAACACCATTGAAGATGGAGCCCGAATCCTCGCTGACAGCGTGCGGATTCAGGGCATCGAGGACCACACCATGCTGATCCTCTCGTTCTCCGATGAGCCCCCCAGCAACCGCAACCGCGACACCCTGCTCTGGAATCTGGAGCTGTGGGTGTACGCCCCTGACATCTTTGCCCACGCTGACATTCTGGATGCCCTCCAGCGGGTTTGCGATGAGTACCAGATGGACTCCAGTCACCCTGCCACCATCAACCGCCTGCAATGGGGAGGGCACCAGAGGATCACCCCTCAGGACATCCCCACGCGCCTGCTCGTGACCCGGGCAGTGATCACCACCACCTACATCTGACCCTTAGGAGGGACTTATGCCTGTAGTTTCTGGAAACCGCGTCACTTTCCCCAAAAGCACCAAGTTTTACGCAGGTGAGTATGGCACCGCTGAGGGAGCCCTCACCCACATGGGTCTGCTGGGGGACAACACCAGCCTGACTCTGAACCGCCAGATGCGCCGCAAGATGGACCGCTACCCTGAAGTGGTTGTGGCTGAAACCATTCAGAGTGAAGATGTGTCTGGCAACGTCACCGTGCGCGAATGGACCCGTCAGAACCTGACGTGGATGTTCGGGCTCCACAACAGCGACACCACCGAAGTGGCTGGGGGGGACACTGCTGTCACCGATGAAGCCATCACCCTGAACACCAACGGTGTGGGCTACCTGAAAAACCCCTTCAAGTCTGGCACCACCCCCACGGTGTCGAATGCTGCAGGGGGTGGAGCCACCAACTATGTGGCAAACACTGATTACGTGCTGATCCCCAGGGACGCCGAAGGCCGCAGCATGATCTACCGTCTGTCCGGTGGGGCCATTGCCAGTGGGGCCACCGTGTACGTGGATTACACCTGGACCGCACCCCAATACCGTGAGATCGTGATCGGGAACCAGGCAGCCCCCAGGTACTTCACCTGCAAGTTTGAAGAGACCGCCACCAACGGCACCAAAACGGTCACTGTGATCCACAAGTGCCGCCTGGGGATGAACGGGGCAATGACCCTGAACGCCCCCGAAGGCAAGGACATCCCCTTCGCGATCAACGGCATTTACGATGACACCGCCAACGGCGGCACTGGTGCGCTCATGACCGTGAGGGAGTATGAAGCCTAAGAATACCATCCGCGTGGGTGGGGAGGAAGTGGCCTTGAAGCCACTTCCTCCTGTTGAGTGGGCCCGGGCCACCCAGGAGCTGCCCGAATTCCTGCTGAGGTTTGCCGTCAGCCAGACCACCCCCAGGGAGGACATCTCTGTGGAGCAGTTGGAAGAGATCTGCGAGAAAGCCAAACGCTGGGTGCAGGTTTGCGCGAAAGAGGAAGGGGTGAAGGTTGAGGACATGACTGTTCCTGAGGCGCTTGAAGCTGTTGCTGTGATCGCCCAGATGAACGGCTTGGACGCCCAACTGATGACCTTTTTTCGACAACGATTCCAACATCAGCCAAATTGACACTGTTGCCAGACGGTACGGGGTGCTGCCGTCTGCCCTGCTGAAACTGCCCAGCGATGAATTCATGATCAACATGGGCGTAGGCCTCAGGGCTGACCGGATGGATTACGAGAACGGACAGGGGGAATACTGGTGGATCTCGATCCTGAAGGCCTTTGGTTTCAAGATGCAGGACCCGAATGAACTGCCACCGGATGGCGTGACATGGATGTGAACACCCCTGAGCGAAATGACTCAGGGGTTTCCCTTACTGCACATTTATTACACCAAGGAATTACAGTGAACTTATGAAACAACTTCTGTTTGTAGGCATCTTGCTGGGGCTTGTGGCATGTGGGCAACCAAGAACTGTTGGTGGAGGAGATACTTCTGGGGTTTACTACGCAAACTGTGATGAAGTGCGAGCCGCAGGGAAAGCCCCTCTTTATAGGGGACAACCAGGGTACCGGGCAGGGCTTGATCGTGACAATGATGGTATCGCATGTGAGTAAAACGAAAACCTGCTGAGAGGAAAGTGCTACCGTAGGTTTATGGAAGAGCGTAAAGATCAGGCCCGGCAAACCAAAATGATCGGTACTGCCCTGATTGTTTTGGGCATTCTGGTGATGTTCTTCACCTTCACGTGGGGAGCCATCCTCCTGATCATTGGACTGATTGTTTTTATGGCTGCCAGAGCACAAGAGAACTGATAGTATACTGAACCTAGAGACCCCCCAGGGCAGCGCATCGGAAGGTGCACCTCTGGGGGGATTTTATGTCAACAGGCAGCAGCGGCAGTCTTTCTCTGGGCGACCTGATTTACCGTCTGGGATTTGCAAACGAAACAGAATTCATTGATGAAATGGAACGCCTCATGCGTCGCACCGAAGACACGGTGGAAGATGCAGCAGCAGAGGCAGGAGAGAGCGGGGGCAATCGCTTTGGTCAGGAGTTCCGAGAGTCCGCCCTGGGGAACTTGAAGGATCTGACCATCGGGTCTTTCCTAGGAGACACCCTCAGTAACGCCTTCCAGGGGGCCATTGATGCAGCAAAGCAATTTGCCGATGACTCTGTTCAGGAGTTTGCACGATACGAGCAGGGTGTGGTGCAAATGCAACTGGCAGGTACCCAGAACATTGCCCTGATGGAAGAGAAACTGCATCAACTATCAGAGGAATTTAAAGTCTTCTCTGACACTGATTTCAGCCTTGCCACCGGAGAAATGATCAAGGCGGGTTACAGCACCGAACAGGCCATGAACCTGGTGCGGGGTGGGGCGAAGCTTGCCAAGAGTGAAATTGACCCCTTGAAGGGCAGCTTCCTGGACTTAGGCGAACAGGTGAAGGCTGTTTCAGACATCACATCTGGCTTCCACATGGATTTGAACGATGCCTCCAAAGCCACAGACATCCTTGCCAAGACTGTGGACTTGCTGTCCAAAGGATCTCAGGATTCAAAGCTTTCACTGGCTGAACTCGTGCCCGCTGTAACTGAAAATGCAGCCACCTTCTATGCTGCCCACATCAACCTGACCCAGCTGACCGCCACCCTTGCCACAGCAAAACAAAACGGGTTGGATATGGCGGAGGCATCCAACCTGCTGGGGTCGGTCATTGGAACAATGATGTCCCCTCCCAAAGAACTGAAAGAGCACTTTGATCGGCTGGGAATCTCGATCATCAAGAGTGATGGAACATTCCGCAGCTATACCGAGGTGCTAAAGAACTTGGCTGGAGTTCTCCAGCAGGGCGGCAAAGGGGCGCAGGCAATCGGTGACGCCTTCGATTCCTCCCAGCAAAAATTGGTTCTGGCTCTAGGCCAATCTGTGGACACCATTGAAGCTTTTGAAAAGTCCCTGTCTGAAGCAGATGGCACCGCTGACAAACTGGGAGCCACCTTACAGAACACTGTGATCGGCCACATGAAGGAAACGGAAGCCCAGACTGCGAATGCCCGACGCGAACTGGGCGAACAGCTTGCTCCTGTCATTCTGGACTTGCACCAGAGTGTGCTGCCCCCACTGGTGGCTGTTCTCAAAGAAATCATTGGGCTCTGGAAAGACTGGCAATTTCTGATCACAGGAACAAATGCACTCCTGAAACAAATGGATGCAGACTCCATCAACAGTTTGAAGCCACGCTTTGGGGACAATGCCGAGCGTGTCAACAACATGACAAACGACATCATCAAGCAGAAAGAAAACCTGCAAAAATTGGAGCAGGCCTATAAAGATGCAGACAAAGCAGCCCAGATCACCCGGCTGCGCATGCGCACCAGTGGCAAATGGGAAGACTCCGCAGATTACAAGAACATGGTGGAGACCCGTCGTCAGTTGGAAGAGGCCCGATTCAAACTCCAGCAGACCCAGGAGGAATTCAAAAAACTGGTTTCCTCTGTCCCTGCACCAAAAAAAGATGCCCCTCCAAAAGCCAACACCACGCCTCCCCCACCCGTGAGCACTGATGAGGGGGATAATTTGAAGTACACCAATGCTCAGGTGCAAGCCCTCTTGCCCAGAGCAAAAGAACTGGTGGCAATTCTCAAATCTGCCAAATCAGCAGAGGGTATCGCCGCTGCTTCCACTGCCATTGATGTCTTCACCCACAAAAATGAGGCTGCAAAGGTTGCCATCGAAGCTGCCACCAAGGCCTGGGAAATCCAGCATAGAGGGGTCAAAGAAGGGGCATCTGCCCTGGAAGTCCTGACTTTGCAGTACAAAAACAACCTGATCACTGTGACACAGTACCGCGCAGGCCTGGAATCCATCAGGGATGCCAACGAACGGGTAGCCAAGAGCAATACCCAGGGGACAGAAAAATGGGTGAAGGCCCAGGAGACCATCAGCAGGGTAAACACTGCCCTGAAAGACTTGGAGCAGAAGAAGCAGCGGAGTGTGCTGGATGAGTACAGCACCCGTGTGGATCAGTTGGCCCAGCGTTTTGCCAGTGGGAAAATCACCTTCGAAGAGTACGCCGGTGGCATTGCCAGTCTGGAAAAACAACTGTCTGCCTTCCTGAAGGGGCAACCTGCAGACAGTGACTTTGCAAAGGGCATCAAAGCCCTGCTTTCCAAACTCGATCAGGGCAAACAGGACATCAAGCAATTCGTGGCAGACAGTGACAGGGCTGTGCAAGACCTGATCAAGCAGGCAGGGGACCTGGATGAAGCGTGGTACAAAAGCAGAACCCAGGATTCAAGCAAAGCCCTCATGCTCAGTGAAATCCAGTCTGCCCTGGATGCGTTTGAGCAAAGCCGTGGCCCGCAGTACGTCATTGATCTGGTGAATTACCTGGTTTCCCACAATGAGCTGAAGGCTGATGAGGGGGTGACTGCTTATCTTGCTGCCCTCAAAACCCGCATGGATGAGGCTGCCACTGCTGCTTCCAACCTGCAACAGGCCCTGGAGAACATGGACCAGAGGGCAGCCGATCAGGCCCTCGATGAGTGGGCGGCTGGACTGAAAGACAGGTCCCTGGAAGACCTGATTTCTCTCAGGGACAGCCTGAATGCAGAGTGGCTGGACGCAGAATCTCCTGCTCTGCAGGCCCAGCTGGACCGTGAGTTGTCTGCCGTCAATGATGTGATTGCTGGGAAGCAAAAGGAACAACTGGAGATTTACCAGAAAGCCCTCGAGGGGTTGAAGAAATTCTATGCTGATCGGCAGAAAGCAGCAGAGGATGCCCAGAAATCTCTGGCTGAATCCCTGGATTTTCAGGACCAGAGGGAGCTTGGTGCTGCTCTGGAAGACTGGAGGGCAGGGCTTCAAACGAAAACACTGGATGAACTGCTTGCCGTCCGGGCAGACTGGCAAGACCAGATCACCCAGGCGGCACTGGGTGGGGACAAACCTCTGGCAGAACAACTGACCAGAGAGCTCGATGTGGTCAATCAGGTAATTGGAGACACCCAGAAAAGCATCATTGACATCTACCAGAAAGGTCTGGATGGAGTCAAAAAATTCTATGCTGACCGCAAAAAGGCCCGTGAGGACGCACAAAAAGATCAGGAAGCTGCAGACAAAAAAGCACAAGACGCCCTGGAACGGTCCCTGTCTATCATCGATGACAGCGATGCAGCTGCTGCCCTGGAAGATTGGAAGAACCTGTTGGGCAAGGAAACCATTGAGGAACTGAACCAGCGTAAAATCGATCTGGCAACCCAGTTCCGTGAAGCTGCGCTCTCAGGAGATGGGGAGCTTGCCAACATCCTGAGGTCAGAAATTGCCGCACTGGATCAGGTGATTTCCGACAAGCAGAAACAGATCATGGCTGATCTGAACAGCATTGTGGATGGGTACAGAAAGATTGCCCCCCAGATGATGCAGACTCGCAAGGCGCTGGCCGACATCCCTAAATTTATTGAGGGGGATGGGCAGGGGTCCCCGCTTGGTGGAGATGCGCTGGAGAACAATGAAGAACTGCTCACCCAGTTGCAACTGCTGAAAGACGAATACAGCGACACAGGGGACCTGCAGGCCTACCTGGACAAACTGAACGCCCTGACCACCAAAGCCCGTGAGGGAACCGAGGCCTTCCGGGAAATCCAGGGTGCACTGGGAGATGCGTTCAAAGAATCCCTGACATCAGGAGGGCAGGAGAAACTGGCCCAATCCTATCTGAA
The DNA here is from genome assembly GCF_007990775.1 of Deinococcus cellulosilyticus NBRC 106333 = KACC 11606. Classification (NCBI taxonomy): domain Bacteria; kingdom Thermotogati; phylum Deinococcota; class Deinococci; order Deinococcales; family Deinococcaceae; genus Deinococcus; species Deinococcus cellulosilyticus. The sequence goes on from NZ_BJXB01000012.1 coordinate 63,698, forward strand.
TGGTCTGTTCGGGCCGGACTTCCAGTTCAGTGAGCAGAGCGAAGCCAACCTGGGCAAGGCCTTCAATGGCCTGATTGAAAGGGGTCTAGGGGGCACCCAGGTTGCAGCCACAGTGCAGGCCGCCTGGGAGAAAGCCTTCAGTGATGATGCCGCTACTGACCTGATCAGGGATTTTTGGACCAAAGTGAATGGGGCTGTCACCCAGGGGCATGATGGCCTGATGGCGAACCTCACAGACCGTGAGGGCATCCAGGCACTGGATGAAGAAATCGAGGGTATCATTGAACAGCTAACCGCTCTGGGTGTGCCGGTGGAAGCCCTCACCAGTTTGTGGCGCATTTACAAAAAAACCCTGGATGATGCGGCCACCAGTTCAGAGAATTTCTGGGAACGGCAATCCAACATTCGGGACACCCAGTTGGAAATTGCCAGAACCCAATATGAACTGGGAACCCTCAGTAAGGAGGGCTATGCTGCCCAGCTGGAAGAGGCCAAACGCTACTGGCAGTATCAACTTGCCATGGCCCTGTTCACCCTAAATACCATCACAGACAAGACCAGTGAGGCCTATGCCAAGCAACTTGCCGTCGTGAAGAATGCCCAGGACGCCATTGCAGGTATCTCCAGTCAGTTGAATGACCTGGACGGCAAGCATGCTGGGTTTGACCCTGAATCCTTCAAGGCAGGCCTGGAGAACGTCATCATGGATTTCGGTTCAGCTCTGGTGAAAGGGATCAACCATGGGGATCTTGCTGGAGCATTAAAAGATGCAATTGGGTCAGCCACCGACTTCTTTATGAATGAAATGATGAAGGCCATCCTGGGGCCAATTGCGCAATCTCTCGCCAGTTCAGTCACCAGTGCACTGACCCCCATCATCTCAGGGAACCCCCTTGCAGCTCTTGGCATTGCGCTGGGGGTGGGTTTGCTGGGCAGTCTGCTGGGGGGGCTCTTCGGGGGCGGCATCCAGCGCCCACCGAAAACCGGACGTGAAGCAGCAGCAGAAGGGACTGCCCGCACACCCAGTGGCAGTGCACCAAACATCCACTATGAAGCAAACACCCACGTGACGTTCCCATTGAATGGTAGCCTGTCCGATCCGGCCACCCGTGCGGAGATTCGGACTCTGGCATCGGATGTCACCGTGGACACCTTGAAACGATTGGGGCTGATCAAATGATTCAGACACTCACCCTGGAGACATGGGCGGCAGGCTGGACCGGACTCATCTCTCTGCCTGCGCCGGACAGCATCAGTGTGGACCAGTCTGGCAACATCACCTGGACCATCAGTGACCCCACCGAGGATGTTCGGGCAGCGGTCTCTGCGTTCCTGTCCCGGAATGTGAACCAGCAACGTACCCGGGCGGGGACGTATGTGTGCATCGCTGACCCCACCCCGCAACTGGTGCGGGCCACATGGCAGGAGGTGGTACAGTTGGGAGCCGATCAGAATACTGTGACTGCCACGGGTGCACTGGTGATGCCGTCTTATACTGTGGCTCGCACCAGAGAGGACATCACCCTGGTGCTGTACATATGCGGCACAGTCATCACCAGGGGCAGTGGGGTGGTGATCCCATGACCAATGACCCGGTGAGTGTGACCCTCAGTGAGTCCATCAGTGGATTGTACGTGGATCACCAGATCAGTTTGACGTTCCCCACCACCGAAGAGGTCAGCACTGCCACACCCAGAACTGTCAGTCTGGAAGTGGACCCTGATCCCCTGTACACCTACCATCCGGTGACCACCCGCAAGGAGGGGGACCTGGTGCAGGTGCAGGGGGAAACCTTGCTCAGCAGGTTAACCCGCATCTACCCGGGGTTGAGGCCCAGTGACAATGGAGGGGCAGGGTTCACTCCACGGGAGGCACTGGCTGAAATCATCGGGCAGTGGCAGCAGCAGTTCCCGTGGATTTCCCTGTCCCCTGCAGCCACCACCGTGGAGTTCTACTTCCGCACCTCAAGCCCGGATGACCCTCTGGATTTCTTTTTGCCATCCATCCGCATGCTGGCCCTGGACCCTGACGATCAGGATTCCCTGAGTGCTTATGACATCCTGTCCCAGTTCTTTGAGTGCTTCCCTGGTTATGTGTTCCGGGTGAACAGCCTGAATGAGCTGGACATTGTGGCCCCCAGTTTCCTGAACATCTACCCTGCACTCCTGCTCACGGACAGCGACCTGACCCCGGAACAAAGTGAGGATGTGGATGCCAGTGGGGTGTTCAATGCCTGCAGTGTGGAATCACAGGGCTACACCTTTGTGGAGGATCAGGACGTCATGCCGCCCGCGTTTCTGACCACCGATGAGGACGTGTGGGAACCCCCAGGGGACAAGCAGAATCTGGGTGGTGGGGTGATGTGGAATGTGGACCCTGACGTCATCATTGGGGGCAGCAGCATCCAGATTCACACGGTCAACACCATCTATTACGAGTACAACGGTTTTGGGAGCGGCAGCCAGACCCAGGAGCACACCGATGAATTCACCTTGCCCCTTGATGGGAGTGTGGTGACCTGGGAGTTTGAGTGGGTGATCAGCGGCCCCTTTGGTTTCCCTGTGCGGCAGTATGCGCATTTGTCTTTCCGTGCTGTCCTGGATGGAGGGAAACTGAAAGGCATTGCCGTGAACATCCTGGATTACGTGGGGTTGTGGCCGGATGCCATCACATACAGGTATCTCGCATGGAAGTGGGCACTGACCGCCACAGGCACACGGTATTTGAAGAACAATGTCACCCGCACAGGGTCCTACCTGGAAGACAAAACGGACTTGCCGGGAATCGCGGAGTCCAGGGAGGCGTATGGCCTCAGGAAGAAAACCCTGAACACTGGGGTGTTCTTCATTGATGACCAGGAGACCCTGAACAACATGGCGTTGTCCTTTGTGATGACGCACATGAACCCCCTGAGGAAGGTTTCTCTGGGGCAGGTTGCACCATATGTGGTCAGGCCTGACCACATCGGGAAACCTGTGGTTTTACCAGACGGCAGAACAGGCACAGTGCTGGACTGGTCTTACAGCGAAGCGCACTCACCAGGTGGCAGCAGTGGCAGCAGCACCATCACCGTGCAGATGGTGGATGTTTCTGCGCTGGATCAGACAGCAGCGTTCGGTGAGGCCCGGTATGGTCTCGCAGTGTACGGAGGTACCCCATGATCCTGACCAAGAAAATGAACACCCTGACCACCACACCCAGCGGGCAGCGCATCCTGCAATTGCACCACCTGGATGACAACAACAGCATGCTGGAAATGTTCTTCAGTGTGCTGATCAAAGGCGTTTACCTGTCAGGTGGAGTGATCCTGCCTGGGGTCATCACGGCAGGCACCACCACCCTCAGGGTGCAATCCTATGCAGGGGTCACCATGGATGGGGAGAGCGTGGTGCGCATCATCGATGAAACCAAGTCTGTCACTGGAGTACCAGTAGGAGAGAAAGCCCTCCTGCTGTGTGACACCACACCTGTCACTGTCAATCGAACGTATGTGGACCCCGTGTCTGCCACCACCATCACCGATGCCATGCTACAAAGTGTGGGCACCCTGCAAATCCTGAAGGCATCAGATCCAGGGGTGACCCTGGACAGTGACGGGTACCCCGTGCTCTCTGGCCCAGGTGCACCCATCCTAAAGTTCTATCGGGACACTGCGAGTCACATCACCCTGGAAGGAAGTGTGCCCAGTCCTGTGTTGAACCAGTCGTATTCGTTCCCTTATGAATGGCAAGCCGATGGGAACAGGTATTTTCTGGCAGACCGGACGTACACCCTGACTGCCCTGGAGGGTGGGACCGGCACTCTGACCGTGGAGAAAAGCACCGATGGTGGGGGAAGCTTCTCTGCTGCCACTGCCCCCTACGTTTTGGCAGCTGGAGACATCCTGAGGCTCTCTGTTTCTGGACTGGCAGGTTTCAAGACGGTCACCCTGAAACAGTAGTACACTGAAACCAACGATCCCCCCGGGATGCTGCCAGACACGGCACATCCTGGGGGTTTTCGTTTGGAGCCAACCGATGCCCATTGCAGATTCCAGCAGCATCACTTTCTCTGCCCGCACCCGTGTCTTCATCGGGGAGTACGGCACAGCCCAGGCCAACCTCACCCACGTGGGGCTGCTGGGCGGTCCAGCATCCCTCACGGTGGACATCCAGTACAGGCAGAAACGGGACCAGTACCCACGCAGACCTGTGGCTGCTGCCATCAAATCGATTGACGCCACCCTGCAAGCCCAGTTGGAGGAATGGCAGGCCCAGAACCTGATGTGGGCGATGGGGTTCTGGCAGGAGGATGTCACCGATCATGGCAGCAGGGAGCAGGAGGTCACCTGCCTGCTGCGGTTCAACACTCAGGGCATTGCTGTGCTGCCCCACCCGGTGAAACTGGGCACCAGTGTCACCCTCTCTGGTCTGGTGGAAGCCCAGGATTTTGTGACCATCCCCAGGGACCTGGAGGGGCGCACCCTGCTGTACCGCCTGGACCCGGACCTCATCACGGCCACCGCCACCTACACCTCCCACACCCCGGATTACCGGGAACTGATCATCGGGAACAGCCCTTCTCGCTTCTTCACGGTGCGCCTGGAGGAAGAAGACACCACTGGGCACCTGACCGTGCTGATCCTGCACCGTGCCCGCATCACGCTCAGGCCCACAGAAGGGAAGAGTTTCCCACTCACCTTCCACGCCATTCTCGACACGGACCTGCAGCGCCTGCTGACAATCCGTGCGCACTACACGGGGGATACCATGTGTGACCTGACCGAAGTATGGGACGCCATCGCTGCGATCCAGGCCCAACTGTCTGAGGGCGCAGCGCATTACGGCCCGCAAAACCATGTGCCCCTCTCAGACATCGCCACCAGTTACGTCCCATCTGCCGGGGCACTCACAGACAACGGAGGGTCAGGAAACGGGTATGCCTTCTACCGATTCACGGTGACCACCCAGCAGGTGATCAACCGCTTCGGGTTCCCGGCCACCACAGCCATGACTGCAGGAGTGGCAACCCTGACCCTGAAGAACATCACAGAAAACCTCACTCTCTATGAGGAAGAGGTCACCGGCACAGATCTGCAGGGCAGCACCCACTGGGTGCAAACCTCCCCGATGGCGCAGGAACTCTTGACGGGTGTCACCTATGAGATCCGCATGGATTTCACAGGCACGGATTTCCACAGCACCCGCACCTTCCCGTACACCCTCACCGGGATTTTTTCCCGTGTGGACAGTTGGTTCACCGGTTCTGGGGCAGGCGGGGGGCTCTACCCTGCGTGGCGCATCCAGGCTGGGAAATTCCAGGGGGTGGAAGGGAACCTGCTGCTGGAAAACATGCCAGTGGAAGGCCTGACCACCACATTCACTGTGGGGGGTGTGACCCTGACGTTCACCAATGGGGTGCTGACTGGCAAGACACCGTAAAAGTTTTACCCCAGGTGGTGAGACCTGGGGATGCCGCTGGGCACAGGCTCATTGTCCCAGATGCAGAGTTGCGAAAAGGTTGTCACAAACGCTGGAGTACAGAAAGCAGGGAAGACATGAACCCCACCAAAGACGTTACCGGCATCACGCAGAACATTGACTCTCTCGCCCACACCGCTGCTCAAACCGGGATCACTCCCCTTGTGGTGGCTTTCATGGTGGTGCTTGTGGTGCTGATCATCTTCGCTTTCATTTGGATGGTCAAGAAAGCCCAGGATGGTCAGGAAAAAATGATGGCCCGTCAACAGGCCACTCAGGAACAGATGATCGGGGTGTATCAGGACAGCCTGAAAACCTTGACCTCCACCCACAAGGAAGGCATGAGTTCAATTGCTGAGGAGTTGAAGACCCAAGGGAAAGCCATTCACACCCTTGCCAATCGCATGTCTCGGATTGAGGGTCGGTTGGAGTTGGAGGAAAAGGAGAAAGCATGAAACTCAACACAGGCATCACGTTGGACACTTTGAACCCGCAGTTCAGAGAGAACGTGAAGAGGTGGGCAGCAGCAGTGGAAGCAGCTTACCCGCAGTTTGAGGTGCGGGTGACCAGTGCCCGTCGCACAGCCCAGCAGCAGAACGCCCTGTTCCGGCAAAACTCACCCCAGCGCTGGGTCACAAACTGTGACGGGGTGAGAGACCTCAGCATGCACCAGTACGGTCTGGCTGTGGACATCGTTCTGGTCAGGCGTTCCACTGGGACGCTGGATTGGAAACAGCAAACCTACCGCACGGTGTATGCTCACGTGCAACCTGGTCAATTCGGTCTGGAGACCATTCCCCAGGAGATGGTGCACCTGCAGATGGCTGGGAGTCAGGCCCGGTATTCCGGTGGGCGTCTCTCCCCTGCTTACTGCAGGCAATTGAAACTGGTGGTGTCATGAAGCGGGTTGCCACTGCTCTGTTGCTGCTTCTCTGTGCCTGCAACCCACTGGAGAAGTGTTCTGCCATGTACACCCCAGATGGTGGGACCGTGCTGGAGTGCAAAAGGTGATCAGGGAATTTTGCCTTTGATCAGCAGACCCCAGATGCACAATCCCAGGATCATCATCAGGATCAGCAGCACCGTGTCGTTTCTGGCTCCAGCAAAGACCACAACCCCCATGGCAAGCACACAAAAATGTCCAAAGTTCATGGACCAGATGGTATGTGGGGAAGGGTTACCTGAAGGTCACCAAGAGGGAATGGTGTGCAATCGCTCAGTTTTCAGGGGAGGGTCAGGCTCACTCCAGTTGTTTTTCAGGCTGTGTCAATAGGATAATCCCGTACTTCAACGGTAAAACTTTCTTCCCTGTTCCATCCCCGCGCCTGAGCCACGCGGGGTATCGCTTTTGGGATTCCAGCTGACTGCTTGATACGTATCAATCAGTCATTCTGTGATGTAAAACTTACCATCCGTCTCCCTCCAGTACAGGTAGGTGGGTTCATCTGCCTGATGCTCTGGGCGTAGCTCTCTGTCCCCATCATCAAAGGGTTCAGTGAGCAGCACCCGACCATCTCTGAACTGCAAGTGGTCTGGAAACTTCAGGAAGTAAATCCGGTGAATGTAAATATCCCTGTCAAAGTAGGGGAATGATTCTTCATACGGCAGTCTTTTGGGATCTTCATGCAATGCCTGACAGATCCAGTAGCCGTCTTCAGGGGTGGCTTCTTCGCAGTTGTGTGCACCCAGTTCCATGCACTCGCTGAAAGAATCCCAGTCTTCCATTGTGCTTAGACCACTGATGATTTTCTCTGTTACGTCTTTGATTTGAAGTTCTTCATTCATAATTTACTGAAGTAGCATACGATTTAAATTCTGTCAATCTTAATGAAAAACTCAGGAGATGATTTCTCCTGAGTGGTATTGTATTTTTCATGTGATCGATTTGATTTGTTCGATCAGTCTTGCACACTGATCATGGACTTCTTGCGCAGACGCCTGGGGAGCTTGACCTTCAGGGCTTCCAGCAGCAGGCGCAACTCTGCATTCTCTTCTTCGAGCTCCTTGCACCGTTTGATCAGGAGTTCGGTCAAGTCCTCTTTCTTCTGAGCCATATCTCAGGGTAACAGTTTTGTCTTGGGCGTAAAGCCCTTTGCCCCCAGTCTGCCCCCCAAAGTGTCCAGCTTTGCCCCCCATAACCAGTGATCACCATTTTTTATCCAGCAATACACATGCGTGGGACACGACAAAAAAAGAAAAGACTGGGGCCACCAGTGGCAACCCCAGCGTCAGAGTGGCAACGTCACGCTGAAGCATTCTGGAACAGCTGAAGCACTGGTCCAGCAGGTGCGGCAGGTCATTGAGGCACATTTCGGCTTTGAAGTGGGTGTGGTGGTCAGGGATGCAGGGGACTGGCAGCAGGTGGTCCAGCAGAACCCTTTTCTGGACCAGACAGAGCACCTGCATGTGGCTTTCCTGGGAAACACACCTTCAGACAGCCAGTTGAAAGCCTTGCAGGAGGCCCCGATCGGAGAGGACCGCTGGGGGCTGAAAGGGGACAACCTCTACCTGTTCTACCCAGATGGAACCGCAGGTGCCCTGCTCACCCATGCGGTGCTGGAAAAGAAACTGAAGGTCTCTGCCACCGTCCGCAACTGGCGCACGGTCCTGAAGATCAGGGACATGCTGCTGGAAAGTTGAAACCTGCTTAGGTCAAATGGGTGATCCAGAGTCCATTTTAGACAACTACACTGGGTCATGGCCGATTCTCTCCTGCAGCGCATTGAAGACGAACTGGGCGTGCCTGATCCTGTGGGCCTGCTGTCCCGGCTTTCCCTGACCGACCTGACCTCCCTGCTGCTGGAGGTTTACCGTCAGAAAGCAGACCAGCGCACGCCTGCACAGGTGCTGGAGGAGTACCAGCAGAGCCGTTTTGTGCGTCCCGCGAAAGTCCATCCGGTCCGCATGCTGGAATGGGAAAAAACCGTGCTGTCCAGTTTGCCTTCGGAGGTGGAACCTCTGGTGCTCTCCCCTGTGGCCCCTCTGGGCACCTGTTCGGTGGTTGCAGCGGTGGACCAGAACTGGTCGGTGTCCACCGTGCGCGGGAATGAAGTGGTGTCGGATGCAACCAATGTTCTGGCCCTTGAAGCATGTATCAGGCGCAAAACATTGCTGAAGGAGAACCCAAAATCCAGTGAAGTGGTGCATCTGGCCACCAGCCAACGCATGCTGAGGCCCCAGTTTTACAACCAGCCTGGGCAGATTCCCCACTTCAACCTGTTTTGCATGGTCAGTGCTGGACGGGATCAGGGAAACTCAACATTTGAACACCAGGCCTTGCTGTTGCACCTCAGAACCATGCTGCAGGCCCTGAGGCGTCACTGGACTGAACTTCACCCACTGAAACTGACGGTGAGTGATTTTTCAGGAAAAACCAGAGCCCTGCTCACCGAAGAACGCATTTTTCAGCCCCTGCTGCAGGAATTTTCGGCACTGGAGTGCCAGCATGATCCAGACCGCACCCACGCACGGAATTACTACACAGGATTGTGTTTTCACCTCTATGCCCTGCCAGATGGTGCAGATCAGGTCTTCCTGGCCGATGGTGGCGAGGTGAAGTGGAGCCAGACCCTGCTCAGCAACAGCAAAGAGCGCATGCTGATCAGTGGTCTGGGAGGAGATCGGGTGGTCAGGCTGGCGCAACTGTAACACAGGCACTCGAATAGGGTTCTGGACTACAATGGAGTATGGAAAGCCTGCAGTTGCCGAAATTGCCTGCTGAGGTCGCGCAAGCACGGATTCTGCTGTATGGTTCGTCTGATTCAGGGACCCTGAGCCTGCAGGCCCTGCTGCAAGAGGAAGGTTTTCAGAAGGTGCAGTTGACCCTGGATCTGGATGAACTGGAAGCTCCGCCTCTGGTGGATTATCCTGCCCTGATCATTGCTGCCCCCTCTTTTCGGCACACTGCTCGATTGCGGGAACTCTGGGTGCAGCTCCGGTATCCTCCAGGGCTTCTGATCGTGGATGACCTGAGCACGTCTGAGCAGGTGTTTTCCACCGTTCTGCCAGCACAGGTGCAGGGGCAGTTGCGGCACCGCCAGCTGCAGCACACCTACAGCCAGCTTGGGATCATCTCAGTTCCGGAGTGTGTTTTCCTGCATGAGGTCAGTGGACTGGTGGAGGCCCTGCTGCAGTTCAATCCGCCTGCAGAACATGAAGTGCATGCGGCAGACCGGGTGGGACGCATTGCGGAGCACCTCGCCCTTTGCTGTGGTTTTTCTGCATCAGAAGCCAGCCTGCTGTCTAAAGCTGCCCTGCTGCATGATTTTGGCAAGGTGTTTGTTCCTGCTTCGATCCTGAAGAAACCTGGAATGTTGAGCGTGGGTGAATTTGAAGTGATCAAAGGGCACACCCTGCTGGGCCATCAGGTGCTGAAAAGACAGCCTGGACAGGTGTTTCAGGATGCGGCCACCATTGCCCTTTCCCACCATGAGAGGTGGGACGGCAGAGGCTACCCCCAGGGGCTCTGTGGTCAAGACATTCCATTGATGGCCCGTCTGGTCACCCTGGCAGACGTGATGGATGCCCTGCTGTCCGAGAGAAGCTACAAACCCGCATGGTCGGTGCAGGATGCCCTGAGTTTCATGCAAATGCAAAGTGGGAGTGCCTTTGATCCTGATCTGGTGATCCATTTGCTGCATCTGCCCACAGAGGTGTTCGCCGAAGATGTGCAAGTTCACTGAGGCCTCAACGAAAAGGGACCCCGAAGGGTCCCCTGTTGCAGCCTGCTCTTATTTGATGTCGCCGTACACGATGCCGTACCCGTTGGTCCCGATGTACACACGCCCATAGACCCTGGGGTCTCCGGTGATGGCACTGTTGGTGGAGCCAAACTGGTGCTGGGCATCGTTGATGTGCACCCAGGTCTGGCCTCCATCGTCTGAGCGGTAGAAGCCCTGCTTGCCGTCCACTGCTCCGGTGATGTAAATGGCCATGTCATCTTTTCCAGGTGCAGCTTTGCCAAAACCAATCACGTTGGCGGTATCGACCAGATCCAGTTTCTTGAAGCTGGCGCCACCATCGGTGGAGTGGAAAAGGCCACGCTTGCCAGCCGCAATCCACAGGTCTTTTTCTTGCCCGGGGACGGTCTGGATGTAGACCGATTCGTCCTTGCGGGTTCCCAGACCGTGCGGCAGGTTCTGGGCTTCAGGGATGGTGAAGGTCTTGCCTCCATCGATGCTCACGTAGAGTTCTCCTTTTGAAAATGCATAGAACCGCTGGTCATTTTCACGGTCAGAGACCACTGTTGCACTGCCTTCAGGCAGACCTGCTGAGGCGGTCCAGGTGTCGCCATTGTTGGTGGAATAAGAGACTTTTGCACCACCAGGGGACCAGAGCACGGTTTTGCCTTCTGCAGACAGGGCCAGATTGCCTCCCCCATTGGTTCCAGCCGGAGTGGTCTTGCCGTTGGTCCAGGTCTCGCCCCCATCGGCGCTGTAAGCAAAGAAAGCACCACCGTTGCCCACCCGCACCATCAGGTCAGGGTTCTTCTCGGCGTAATCCAGACTGGTGTTGCTGCCAGGGAGGGGGTTGGCGATCATCTTCTGGGGCACTTTGGTCAGATCGTCATGTTTGAAACCTGCAATGTCTCCGAGGGCAGAGTACAGGTTGGCCCCTTTTGGCGGGCTGATCAGGTCCAGCACAGCGGTTTCTTCAATGCCCTGCGCCATCACTTTCAGGTCAATTTTGTTCCCTTTGTCCCATTCGGTCAGGTTGGTTGACCCAAAAACCGTTGCCCCCGTCCCGTACATCATCCGGTTGGAGTCAAAGGGGTCGATTTCCAGGTCATCCACCATCCAGCCCACCTTGACCATCGGTTCTGGATCTTTGGGCACAGTGGCCCCGAAGTTCAGCCAGGGTGCGCCACTGCTGTCCATGTTGTAACGGAAAGTGCGTTCAGGATAATTTCCCCAGTCCCAGATGCGGGTCCAGGTCTTGCCGTAATCGGTGGAACGGAAAAGGATGGTGTCTGGCCACCAGGCATTCAGTGCGGCGACCATCAGGGTTCCAGGCTTCTGGCGATCAAGGGCAAGCCCACCATATCCCCAGTTCTTGTCCGTGACCGTGGCAGGGAAGGGGTTGATGTTGGTCCATTCACCGGTTCTGGTGTTCAGTTTCCAGACGTCTCCCTTTTCACCGTCATAAGGGCCTGCCCCGTCACTGTAGGTGATATACAGGTTGCCCTCGCTGTCGAGTTCTCCGTGGTGGGGCAGGAATCCGGTGGGTTGACCGGGAACCTCCTGCCAGGTGGCTCCACCGTCCTTGCTCTGGTACAGGGGATGGGCCTTGTCTGCCACACCCACATAAAGGGTTTTGGTGGCGTTTCCGGCGGTGCTGCTGGATTTGTCGAAGGTGATCCACACCACCCCGATTTTGTCACCAGAGTAAGGGTTGCCGGGCTCTGGAATGTAGTCCCCTGTCACAGGGAAGCTGTCCACCTTGCTCCAGGTGACGCCATAATCGGTGCTGCGCCACAAACCATTGCCACTTCTGGCCCCCAGGTACAGGATGCTGTTCTTGTTGGGGTCGATGGAAAGGCGCTCTCCCATGCCGCGACCCGGCATGTTGCCCCCCATCTTGAAGGGCAGGTCGGTTTTCTGCCAGGTGTCGCCCCGGTCACTCGACCTCAGGATCGCCCCATTGTTGGGGTCCCAGTCATTGGTGTAGGTCCCGACGGCAAGGTACACCCGGTTAGGGTCTACGGGGTCGGTGGCAAGACTGTCCACACCAGAAAGGCCCCAGTTGTCTGCCCCGACCCAGTTGAGGAGCTGAATCCAGCGTCCTGACGCTTTGTCCCAGCGGTACGCTCCACCAATGTCGGTTCTGGCGTAGATCAGGTCCTTCTCGCTCTGGTTGAAGATGATTCCAGGGACGTAGCCTCCACCAACAATTTCCACATTGCGCCAGTTGTAGGCCTGGGTGGTCACTTTTGCAGGGGGAACGGTCAGGTTCGCACAACCGACAGTTCCGGTCAGCAGGCTCAGGGCGATCAGGGAAAATCGAACACTCCGGGTCAATTTCAGCATGGTCAACTCCTTACAGAAGACAAAAAGACATGGACGCACCCACCAGATGCAAAATCTGGCAGCTGTTCCAGGATTTCAAGGCATGAGAACCCTCTCAGACAGCAATCACAGGTCTGATGAAGCAAGGTGTGAATGTGGAGATCAATCCAGAGATTGGGTCAGGCGTACCTCCAGTAGGGTTGGGCTGCCAGGGGTCCAGCAGTAGAGATCCAGGGCGTGATGGGTTGTGGGCAGGTTGATGGATTTATCTTATGGTCGAATCGATTCGAATGTCAAGGGGAGGGTTACACACTTGACTGGCAACCATGTGGCCATGCCCTGCACAACAAAACACCCCCCAGAAAACCGGAGGGTGCCTGTGTGGAGTGGAGATGGAACCCTGAACGCTCAGGGAGAGTGGGTAACAGGTGGATCGGTGAAGGTCCCTGTCCAGGTGTAACCTGCCAGAGCAGAACCCCCAAATACAAACAACAGCAGAACAACGATGCGTTTCTTCAAATCAACCTCCCCAGGTCTGGTAACTTGCCAGCGCAGGGTTTGCAGCCAGGGCTGCAACAGCAAGCAAAAGCAACGTGATTTTCTGTTTCATGGTGACCTCCTTCATCAGGAAAAGAATTCCCTCCCAGAGCGCTGTGAGGCCACTCTGACAGGGATGTCCTGATCCTAGACGGACTGACGGTGAAATGGCAGGCCAGATTTCACTGTTGCCAGACAGGCTCAGCTGGAATGGCTGACCGTGACCACCACACTCCCACGTTTGCGTCCGGTGTCCGCGTAATGGTGGGCCGCTGCAATCTGGTCCAGGGAATACTGGCGGTCGATCACAGGTTTCAGCTTGCCTTCCTGTGCGAGCTTTGCCAGCAACTGCACGTCCTCCTGACGTTCAGTGGTCGGTCCAGCAATCACCTTGATGCCACTGGTCATCCCCTGCCAGGGGCCTGACAGCATCTGGGCAAGGGTCGCAAGCACCAGGAGCAGACGGCCCCCTTTGCGAAGTGCAGGTTTGCTGCGGGCAAAAGGGGCTGTGCCCACCGTGTCCATGATCAGATCGTAGGTTTCTCCAGTGGAAGCGAAGTCTGCTCTGGTGTAATCGATCACCCTGTGGGCACCCAGCGAACGGACCAGATTTGCATTTGCACCGCTGCACACTGCTGTCACCTCTGCACCGAAGTGATGCGCCAGTTGCACTGCAGCCACACCCACTGCACCAGAAGCTCCGTTGATCAGCACCCTGTCTCCTGCTTTAAGCTTGCCCCGTCTGAAGAAATCCAGTGCTGTGGTGCCACCAAAAGGGAGAGAAGCAGCCTGTTCATGGGTCAGGTTTGAGGCGATGTGGGCAAGGGCTCCAGTCTCTGGCAGGCACCTGTACTGGGCGTGACAGCCCATTCCCATTCCAGTCATCCCAAAAACCCGGTCTCCTGCCCGAAATCGGGTGACATTTTTGCCCACCTTTTCGATTTCACCTGCAAACTCAACCCCCAGCACAGGCTGTCTTGGCCGATTCACCCCTGAAACCAGACGCATGATCAGGCCAAAACCCGCAGGGGTTTTGAGGGCACGCATCCTGCAATCTGCAGAGGTGACTGTGGTGGCGTGAATCTTGATCAGAACCTCATTGTCCTCTGGCTCCGGTCTGGGAACATCGGTCAATCGAAGAACGTCGGGAGGACCATACTCCTCGCGCACGACGGCTTTCATGGTCCTGGCACTGGTGCTGATGCTGGGGTTCTGTGTGGTGGTCATGGCCTCTCCTCATTGCCTTACGTTGTAAGGTTATAGCATCAGCGTAGCCTTACGTTGTAAGATTGTCAAGAGAAACGGACACATGCCCCCAAGAAAATCCACCACATCCCCATCAGAAATCCGTTCAGAAACCGAAACACGCCCCAGACTCAGCCGGGAACGTGTGCTTCAAAAAGCCATTGAGATTGCAGATCAGGAGGGCATTCAGGCCCTCACCATGCGCAAACTTGCCCAGGAGATGGGCGTGGAAGCCATGTCCCTGTACCACCACTTTGCCAACAAGGATCGGCTGCTCGATGGCATGATCGATCTGGTGTTCGCAGAGATTGAATTGCCCACCGAGGGTCCCTGGAAAAGCCGCATCCAGACCCGCTCCCTCTCTGCCCGAACAGCACTGACCCGACACAGGTGGGCACTGGGTCTGATGGAGTCCCGCACTTCACCTGGCCCGGAAACCCTGCGCCACCACAATGCCGTGATTGAGTGCCTGCGCAGCAGTGGTTTCTCGGTGGCTGCAACTGCACATGCTTATTCTCTTCTGGACAGCTACATCTATGGTTTTGCATTGCAGCAGATCAATCTGCCCTTCACCAGATTTGAGGAGGGGGATGCCGCTGCAGAAAGCATCATGATGGAGGTGGCTGCAGGAGCATATCCCCATCTGACCGAGCTGGCCGTGGAGCATGTCTTAAAGCCCGGTTACGACTACACCAGAGAGTTTGAGATCGGACTGGAAATTGTGCTGGAGGGCCTTGAAAAACTGCGGGACCGGGGGTAAGCCCGCCCTCCTCACATTCTGCGCAGGGCTTCAACCTGCTCAGGGGTGAGCAGCATGGGCTTTTTGTCCTGCAGGAGAAAATAAACTTTGAGGCCCTCCTCAAGTTCTTCTGCATTGTTGACCGCTTCATCCAGCGTTTTCCCTGAAACCACAGGACCGTGATTTGCCAGCAGCACAGCCACATGGTTTGCGGCTCTGGAGGCAATTTCCTCACCAAGGCGGGCATCGCCCGGACGCAGGTAAGGCACCACAGGCAGGTCACCAATCCGCATCACAAAATACGGCGTGATGAAGGGCACACAGGAATCTGCATTCAGATCTTGCAAACAGGACACAGCCACGGCATAAGTCGAGTGCAGGTGCACCACTGCTCTGGCCTCAGGACGGTGCTGGTAATAGGCCAGATGCATGAAAGACTCCTTGGAAGGCTTCTTGCCTGAAAGGTGATTGCCCTCGAAATCCAGCAGTGAAATGTCCCTGGGCAGCAACTCTCCCAGACAGGAATTGGTGGGGGTCAGCAGCCATGTGTCTTCCAATCTGGCACTGAGGTTTCCAGAGGTGCCAGGGCAGAGTCCCCTCTGGTACAGCCTTCTTCCCACTTCACACAGCCGTTCTCTGAGTTGACTTTCGGTGCTCACAGGGCCTCCCAGGCGTCTTCAAAAAAGGTTCTGGAACCAAAGTTGCCACTTTTCAGGGCCAGATTGTGGGTGGGCGTGGCGGTCCAGGGCACGCCCGGACAGATCTCAGGACCGATCAGCAGGTGACCGGGGTTGAGTTTCTGCACCACTGCACCAGAAGTCTCCCCTCCTGCAACGATGATCTGGCTGAATCCCTGTTCTGACAGGCGCACGGCCAGTGTGGACAGGGCCCTTTCCAACAGAGCCCCTGAATGTTCCCTTCCCAGAGCCTGTTGTGCACTTTTCACTTCTTCTGGAGCGCTGCTGGCATAAATCAGCACGGGGAGCTTTTCAGACCGATTCAGGCTCCAGTCCAGTGCCTGTTGCAGCACATCATCAAAATGCTCTGCAAGCTGTTCAGGATGGAGTTTGAGGTGTGGATACAGACTTTTTGCATGCTCAAGCTGTTCCAGCGTTGCCCTGGAGCAACTTCCAGCCAGGATCAACCTGCGACCCATCAAGCGCGGGAAGGGTTGCCCAGCAGCAGAAGATTCAGGCGCAGTGAGTCCCAGAGCAAGCCCACTGCCTCCAGTGACCAGTTTCAGGTGGGCTGTGCCCTCTGCAAGCACCTTCAGATCGCTGTTGTTCAGGGCATCGGCAACGATCAGGCGTTTGCCTTTTGCATGCAGATCCTCCAGGGTCTTTTTGACCTCTGCTGCACCTTGCTGCACCACCTGATGTTTCAGCAATCCCACCTTGTGCACGGTCTGGAGCTGCAGAAACCGCACCAGATCCGGGTCGGTCATGGGGGTCAGGGGGTGGTTCTGCATGCCACTTTCACTCAGAAGTCTGTCCCAGACGAAGAGATGCCCCTGGTACACTGTTCTGCCATTGTCCGGGAAAGCCGGGCACATCACGGTGTAGGGTTCTTTCAAGGCATCCAGCAAAGCATCCGTGACTGGCCCGATGTTCCCTTCCGGGGTGGAATCGAAGGTCGAGCAGTATTTGAAGTAGAATCTCACACATCCTGCACCTTGCAGGTAAGCCAGCGCATCCAGCGAGTCCTGCACAGCCTCCTGCACAGGTGCCGTTCTGGATTTCAGGGCCACCACAATGGCGTCCACATCTGGCAGGGGGTGCGAGGGCACCCCCGTGGTGAGCACGGTTCGGAAACCGGACTTCACCAGATTGCTGGCGAGGTCGGTTCCACCCGTGAAATCATCTGCAATGCAGCCCAGAATCGGCATGGGTCACTCGATTCTGGCGGCCCACAGGAGACCCCGCACGGTCATGGTCTCCACCTGTGGGGTGTCCATGTCGGTCAGGGCGTGCCCGAGGGAGTGGTAGAACACCCGTCCTTTTCCATGCATGCGGGTCCAGGCCACAGGCACCACGGCACCTTCAATCCACGGCGCGTACTGACCGTCAAAGGTGGTGGTGGCCAGTACGTGGTTGATGGGGTCCACATGCATGTAGTACTGCTCGGTCACCACATCGAAATCCGTTAAGTCCTGGGTGATGGGGTGGTTCTGGTCCCTGAACTGGACGCTGTATGGCCGGATGTTTCCGGGGTGACTGACGAACTGTCCGCCCACCATGAATTGAAACTCGGTGTCCTCCCGGAAGGCGTCTCCTGCCCCTCCGTGAATGCCTGCCAGTCCGGTGCCGTTCAGGACGGCCTCGCGAATCAGATTGCTTTTCTCACCAGGGATTTTGCCCATGGTCCAGTGGGGCACGATCAGGTCCACCTGCACAGACTCAGGTGTGAGGTCTTCCAGGTTGTCCAGGCTCTGCACTTCAAAGCCATTCTGTTCCAGACGGTCTTTAAACCAGGTGTTGAATCCTGTGGGGTTGTGGCCATCCCAGCCACCGTAGATGATCAGTGCTTTTGGCATGTCTTGTCCTCCGTGATGTGGTGTACTTCTTGAAGAGAGGGGGCGTAGGCTCCAGGATGCATGCAGGCAACGGCACCACACCCCAGGGCAAAAGAGAGCCGTTCTGCAGGTGGGGCGTCAGGGAAAGCCAGCAGATGGTGAAGAAATCCAGCGATGCTGGCGTCTCCTGCTCCCACGGTGTCCCTGACGTCTACAGTGTACCCAGCGTGCATGAAAACGCCGTCATTTGTATGCAGTTCTGCCCCTTCATTGCCTCTTGTCAGCAAGACGGTGAGGTCGGGATTCAGTCTTCTGATCTGCTCCAGACGCATGTCCAGCCCTGCAAGATCCTCATCAGAAACCTTCAGGTATTTCAGATACGGGAGGATCATCGGGAACAGCACCCGGTAGGCTGCGGCCTCCTGTGCCCGGAAGTTGGGGTCGTAGGCAACAGAAATGCCTCTGGCATGAAGGTCCCGCACAAAAGCAGGAATCTGTTCCAGCAGAGGACTGCGAACCACACTGATCCCACCGATATAGACCAGACTCGCCCCTGTGCACAGGTTCACATCGGGGACAAGTTGCCTGTCACTGCCGTTTTCTGCCCGAAATGCGTAGGTGGCCGGGTGGCTCTGGAACACAAAAGACAGGCTGGTGGGGTGGTCGGTGCGCTGAACCAGGGCAGGATCGATGCCTGCATCGTGGGTGGCCCCCAGGAGTTCTTCTCCAAACGGATCGGTGCTGATGACCCCCAGAAATTTCGTGGGGGTGCCCAGTCGAACGTTCACGCGGGCCACGTTCCAGGCACTGCCTCCAGGGCGGGTCAGCCAGCTTCCATCCGGTTGCCTGAGGAAATCCATCAGGACCCCACCCACCGCAACCAGGGTCACCAGCCACCTCCTGCATTGAAGACCGGGCACTCCCCGCGTTTCACACACTCATGGGCATAGATGTACATGGCGGTGCTCCAGCTTTGCCCTCTGAAACCGCTGGGCTTCCCGCTGCGCCCATGAAACCATTCGTTGAAGTCCCATTCCTGATCCGGGTTTCTTGCCATGCGGTTCATTTCGGTGAGGCGGTCCAGTTGATGTTCGGCTTCCCGCAGGCATCCAGCCTTGACCAGTGCAGCCACATAAAACCCACCCAGGAAAGGCCATGCTCCGCCGTTGTGGTACTGATCGGGCAGGTTCAGGTTGCGCAGGCGGTAATACTCTCTCCAGTCCGGGTCTCCGGGCATCACCGGAGGATGAATGGCCTTGATGGGGTAGGGTTCATCCACCCCTGCGCTGCGGATGAAATCAAAAATTTTGCCCGTCTGGGTTTCACTCGCAAGACCAAACAGGATGGCTGACAGGTTCCCGAAGGTGTCAAAACGGTCACACCAGTCCCGGAAGGCCATGTAGGGCAGGAAGTAGGGCCGCTCCTGATACAGGGTCTGGGTGGCACGGATGGGGTACAGCCACTCCTTGCGGTTGTTCTCGACCCAGTGCATGTCCTTCTGGACCTCTGCACCCACCCACAGCAGGGTGTTGATCTTGAATTTGATGTCCTCTGCGCGCTCCAGATAAGGTTCTGGGTCTTCACCCATGGCCACTGAAATGGAGGCCATGCATTTCTGAACGGCGTACCAGAGCACATTGGGCCACAGGCTGTTGTAGCGGTTGGCAAACAGATCTGCCCAGTCCATCGCTTCATGCACTTCCAAAAGGCCACACTCGTTGGAGTCCTGGTATTCCAGCCAGGTGTAGGCCCGTTTGATGGCCGTCCAGGCGTTTCTCAGTCGCTCTGTGTCGCCATCTGTTCGGTGGACATAATCGTTTCCGATGATGAACCAAAGGCTGTTGTCGATACACCCTGAGTGCGCGGTGTCCACCACCACTCTGGGTGTGTCATCCCCGACGATGAGGGCTCCCCCGTGGGCAATCAGAGCAGGGTCTGGAATTCCGGTGAATCCGACGTTGTGTGGGATGTTTCCCAGCCTTGTCTGGTAGGCCTGCAGGGTTCTCAGGCTGCGGCGCATGATTTCTGCACCTTCAGGGCTTCCCATCACCATCAGGCCCAGACCACAGATCATGCTGTCTCTGGCCCACACCTGCTTGTATGCCGTGCTGGACCCCAGAAGTCCGATGGGGCTTCCATTGGACAGCAGCACCTTTTCTGCGATTTCTCTGGCTTGATCTCTCATTCCTGCCTCTGTTTCTGGTGGGCGTACCACACGCAGCGCCTTGCAAACTGGTCGATCAGGTCTCCGGCCACCCAGTGAAAATTGGCCCGGACCTCTGGAAGGTCCTCAAAAATCACCTCTCTGAGCCTTGCATCCTGCGGGTTGTCGATGACGGCAAGTGCAAGTTTCAGAATGCGCACCTGCCCTCCCAGCTTCTGGGTCCAGGGATGCAGGTCTGCCAGCAGTTTGCGGTTTTTGAGGTGTTCCAGACGGAACACGGCCAGTTCAAGCTCCCTTGCTGCTTCACGCAGGGTGCCTGAAGCAGGTTTTCTGGCGGGACGGTTCTGGAGTTCTGGGCCTGCAACTTCCGGAGCCCCTCCCAGTTCCTCCCAGAAGGCATCCATCAGGGGATAGAGGTGGTTGTCCAGAGTTCCTTTGGGGTCAAGGGGGTCCCGGCGGGCAAGGTCTGCCAGAAGCTCCAATGCACGGGCATCTTCGGCATTGCCTGTGACCTCAATCAGGGCTTCTTGCCATGCAGCATCAGGCTGATACTGCTCCCCATCCTGCACAAATCGTGCAAAGGTGATGAGGGGAATTTTGCTGGCCTCAGGCTGCAGGGCGAGGTTCAGCAGGATGCCCCCACTTTCCTCCAGCACCCCTGCTTCTCTGTTGCGGTAGGGCAGCAGGTGAGGATCAAAACGCATTTCCAGATCGTTCACAGGGTAATTGTCCCAGTAGACCACCTTGCGCTTCAGGGTTTTGGAGACGGTGCGGGTGTGCTCTGTTGTGATGCTCGGACTGCACACGTCCCGGCCTGTCCAGAAAATCTCGATGTTTTCAGGGAGGCGTTCCCCGAGTTCTCGCAGGTAAGGGGAATCTCCTTTTCCGTGGTACTCGGTGGGGACAAAGGAGAACACTCCAGGAGTGCGTTCCCTCAACTGCTCACAGAGCCAGGACTGGGCATGGGCCAGGGTCCCGAATTTCTCTGCATCGTCTTCGTACCGGAAACGCTCGGGCATGTCATCAAGCAGCAGGGAAAAAGAGGTGACCCCGATCTCCAGAAACTGCTGCTGCTTGAAAAGCAGGGTGTCGAGGTCTTGCGAACTGGAGTAGTGGAATTCCAGGGGACTCAGGCCCACCACAAAGTCCACCCCGGCATCACGGGCATGCTGGACCAGTGCTGAAAACAGGGCAAGTTCTTCTGGAGTGTACGGTTCCCTCCAGCGGTTGCGGTGCTGCGTGTCGTTCTTGGGGCCATACAGGTAGGTGTTCAGGCCCCATTTTCCCATCAGGGAGATCAGGGAGTGGCATTCAGAGAAGCTGTACGGTCTGCCGTAGAAGCCCTCGATCACGCCGGTGTATCTAGTCATGGTGCGTCTCCTGTTCGGGCATGATCTGGGTGTGGAGATCCAGAAGTTGCTGTGCGCGCTCTTTCAGGGCAGATGTCCACTCCGGGGTGACCCGCACGGGTTCCCAGTGTCCGCCCATCAGCAAGGTGGGCTGTTCCTGTTCGATCAGGTGGGCCACCTGCACAAAGTCTGCAGGATCAAACCCGTTCTCGTAGATGTAATTCAGGCCCAGACCATCGTCTGCCAGCACATCCCCCTGAAAGAGCAGGCGTTCACCATCCACCTCCAGGAAAATGCCCACAGCATGAGGGGTGTGACCGGGCATCGGAAGGATTCTGAAGTGAAACTCCTCCCAGTCAAAAGAGGACCCAAGGGTCTCATCGGGTTCAATGGCGTCAAACCACTGGCAGGGCAGGTCATGGGCTTCAGGGTGCAGCAGAACTTCTGCAAACCCTGCTGGCACCAGAACCTTTGCTCCGTGCACCCTCCTCAGCACGTTGATTCCGGCCACATGGTCATCATGGATGTGGGTCGGAACCACGGCACTGATTTCTTTGACCCCGAAATCCTTCAGGCAGGGCAGGTTGTAGAGCCAGGGTCTGCGGGCATGGCGCTCGGTGATGTCGGTCAGGCCAAACATGAAGTCATACCCGAAATCAATGAACAGGGCCTTTCCAGACTGTGAAACCACCACATAATGGTGGGCAAAGCTGGTCCGGTTCATCAGGACGTGTTTCGTCACCTGCACGAAAGGCTCTTCCCTGAATTTGAGGAGTCTGGGGTTGTGACACCGCAGTCGCACCAGGGCCCACAACCGCTCCAGCGTCAGGCTGAACGCATGGGCAGGTTGCCGCATGATCTGTCCGTGTGCAGGGAGCAGCACATCCAGATTTCTTTTCTCCAGATCCAACAAAGACAGGATGCTGCCTGCCAGACCCTCTCCTCCACCGTAGGTCCACTGGGTGTAGGACAGGTCATGTACGGTTCCAGGACCACTGAGCAGGTCGCCAACAAAAGCAAAGCGTTTGCCTTCATGGTCCAGGATCAGGGTGATGCTGCCTGGCGTGTGGCCTGGTGTGGGCACCACTTCCCAGCGGTCCAGCAGTTCAAAAGTGTCGTAATCCAGCAGCTTTCCAGCTTCGTGACCGTGGGCTGGAAGGTCATGGTCTTTTAAGACCTCATAGCGGTTCAGCCGTTGCCTTCCAGCCCGGATGTCCTCAGGGTGCGTCATCAACCTGTGTTCTGCTTCAGGGACATCCACAGGAAGACCCGAAGGCACCTCTGCGTTGTGCCCATGCACGTGGGTCAGCAGAACCCGCAGCACTTCTGAGACGCCAAAGGCTTCGAGTTGCAGGTGGGCCTCATGGTCATACTCGATCAGGACCGCCTGATGCCCCCGGACCAGTGCATAGCAGTTGCACGCTCCGGTGAAGGCATAAAGCTGTCCATGAAGGTGTTGCCACACGTTCAGTCCTCCATGGGCGGGGCAGGGGTGAAGGTGGAGGTGAGTTCCACGGGTCCTCCCTGTTCGATGGAACGGTGGGCGGCATCAAGCAGATCCACGATGTGTGCCGCCTGCTCTCCACTGGCCCGGTGGGGTCTGTTCTCCCGGATCGCTGCTGCCATCTCACTCAGGCCAAGGGCATACCGGAAGGGCTTTTCTGTGGGAGTGTAATCTGGGAGGGACTCGTAGGCCTTGCCAAACTGACCCACTTCAAGCTTTGCGGAGGGCTCGACCCAGCTGGAGAGGTAAAGCTGCCCGGTGTCCCCGTGGAACTCGATTCCGACCTGTTTGCTGGTGTGGGTCACATAAAAGGAGCAGGTGAGGCGCACCACCGGACCGCTCGCCAGTTCGATCACCACCACGTACCAGTCTGGAGCGTTCACCTCAAAGGGCACATCCCGCTTGCTGATGCGGTCTTTCCTGAGGACACTCCCGTAGGCCCATACCCTTTTTGCAGGCCCAAAAATGCTGGTGATCACCGTCAGGGGGTAAACCCCCACATCCCGCAAAGGCCCGATGTCATAAAAGCTGAACGGGGTGGGATGCCAGGTCTCGATGCGTCCGTGGTTGGTTTCCGCATAGATGGCCCGCACCTGCCCGATGGTTCCTACATGAAGCTCCCTCAGGGCCCTCTGCTGTGCATCTCCCAGGAAGGTGATGGGGGCACAACCCAGACGC
The DNA here is from genome assembly GCF_007990775.1 of Deinococcus cellulosilyticus NBRC 106333 = KACC 11606. Lineage (NCBI taxonomy): Bacteria > Thermotogati > Deinococcota > Deinococci > Deinococcales > Deinococcaceae > Deinococcus > Deinococcus cellulosilyticus. The sequence goes on from NZ_BJXB01000012.1 coordinate 86,889, forward strand.
ACTCCATTGGCTTTTGCAGTGTTCACCAGATCTCTGGCCTCTTCACTGGTGGCCGCCAGGGGTTTTTCACTGAAGACGTGCTTCCCTGCTTCAAGAGCAGCTTTTGAGATTTCAAAGTGGGCTGGAAGGATGGTCAGGTTCAGGACCACCTCGACTTCGGGATCGGCAAGCAGGGCCCCATAGGTGTCAAAGGTTTTGCCTCCAAAGTCATCGGCCAGTTTTTTGCTCTTTTCTGGATCAATGTCAAAGCATCCATACAGCTCCAAATTGTCGTAACTCTGCATTTCCCTGGCGTACACGGCAGCAATCACACCGCATCCGACCACGGCCACTTTCACAGCATGGTTCGCGCTCACAGCAGTTCCTCCGCGTATGTTTTTGAGCGGGCAATGTCCTCGTTCGGGTTGTGGGTGTGGGGTTCATGCTCCAGGCTGATCTCTCCGGTGTACCCGATGTCTTTGAGGGCCTCGATGCAGTCTGCAATGTCCACCACCCCGTCCTGAAAAGCACAGGTCTCGTGGGTTCCCACCCTGAGCACGTCTTTGAGGTGGACGTGCACCAGACGGTCTTTCAGTTCACGGATCGCCTGCCCGGCAGGGTAATTCTGGGTGCCAAACCAGCCTGTGTCGATGGTGGTTCCAATCACGTCCGCATCGGTGTCCCCGATTTTGTTCAGCACGTCCTGGGGGGTCTTTTCGGGGTGGTTTTCGTAGGCGAGGATCAGGCCATATTCCCGGAGTTTCTCCACCAGAAAGGGACGGTTGTTGAAAAGAAGGGGGGTCGCTCCAGCAAGAATCCGGATGTTCAGGCGTTTTACCAGTTCGCAGGTTTTCAGAAATTCCTCTTCGGTGTCCCCAAAGCCACCACAGTAAGCAAAAACCGACATGTTGCGTGCAGCGAGCAGGTCTTTGAGGACCTGAACGTGCTCCTCGGTCCACCACTTCTGGTTGAGGTGGAAGTGCCAGAGTTCCAGTTTCTTGAATCCCAGACCCTCAATTTCAGCGAGCAGGTCGTCCATGCGCTCTTTGAAGGTCTCGATGGGTGAAAAATACAGCCTGCTGGTGCGGCAGGCAATGCCCCAGTCTTCTTCACTGGAATAGAAAGCCTGTCTGTAAGCGTAATTTGCGGTGTTGAACGCCAGTTCGCGGTTCATCTCTTCCTCCGGAGGTGGATCTTCAGGGTCACGAGGTCCAGTGCGGGCAGTGAAACAGCAATGCGAGGTGAATGGGTGGGAATCTCCTGCAGAAAACCTCCGTGCAGATCGGTGAGATGGACGGTCTGGGGCACATCTGGCAGTTCGATGTGGGCGGTCTGGGGGTGTGAAGTGATGCTCTGAAGCCGGAGGGTGAGCAGGTCGTCTTGCACCTGCATGGTTCGCACGTGCACGTCTCCGGTGACTTTGAGCAGGTAGCCCTGCCGGGGGTCCTGGTAAACCGGAAGCTCCTCACGGAAATCCTGAAAGCTGATGCGATGGGCATACAGGGGTCGGCGGGTGGCCCATCCGATCCTGTGGGCTTCTGCTTCAGTCAGGTGGTTTCCGCTGGCGATCAGGTAACGGAAGTGAAAATTCCCGCCCTGTTTCCCGAGGTAATTGGTGTGCCAGTAGTTGTTCAGCAGGTAGGAACAAACGGGGCCAGTTCGCTGGTCCTTTTTCACGGGCCAGTGGCCCCGCACCACATCCCCGATGCAGAACAGGGGGATGTCTGGACTGGCAATCAGGGTAGGAATTCCGCCCGTCTTGAGGATGCCGGTCTGCAAGGGGAGCCATTCCTGGCAGGCTCCAGGGAGGGTGTCTGTTTCCCAGTCCACCCATCCGATCTGGGCGTCTGATTTGATTGTTTCGATGTCTGCCAGATCAAACTGAACATAGGCCGATTCACGGGAAAGGGTCGGAGTTTTGCTGTACTGGTAATCCAGCAGCACTGCTTTCTGGTTCTCAGGCAGGTGGAGGGTGAAGGTCAGTGGACCACTGAAATGCTGCCCTTTGAGGGTCAATGTGCTTCCCAGGGCGTCCTGCACAAGGAGCCCTTCATGAAGCTGAAATCCATCATGGAGTGTCAGTTCAGCGTCTGGGAGGTCCGCCTGATTGCTGGTGATGCGTGAGCCTTCCCCTCCTGTCACATAAACCAGGCTGCCTGCACCCTGGCTGGAAAGCAGGGATTGACCGGATTCAAGGTCTGTGATCTGCAGGATTCTGGCCCGGTCTGCATCCACGTGCACCTGATAATGGGGGGTCTCCAACATCACCAGACCACGGATCTGTGCAGGGAAGGGCTTCTGGGGCTCAGGTGCAGGGCGCAACTGGAACCTGCGGTAACTGAATCCCTCCAGGGTGGTGCTGAACTGGATGACTTTCTGGGTGGCCGTTCTGGACACTTCACGGAAAGGGACACGGGTGTCTCCATCAAAAATTCCCTCATGCAAGGCTATTTCAACGTTGCAATCACTGGTCATGGTGAAGTTGTGCGGGTTGTAGACCACCACCTCGCGGGCCCGGGTGTTCCACTGCAGGCTGTTGCGGCTTGCGGCAGCGTGAAGCAGCTGTTTTGCTTTTTGCTGCGCCGTCGCAGCAAAGGCCTTTTTCACGTCCCACTGGTCTTTTTGCAGGATCGCATCGCTGTCGGTCACGCTGAGGAAAGCCCCCCAGGTGTGCTCGTCATAGAGCAGCAGTTCATGCCACGCCTGATCGTAAAATCCGGCAGGGGTTTGCAAGGTGGCATCATGCAGGGCGGCCAGGGCATCGAGTTGTTCTGCGGCAGGGAGGTCTGCCTGGGCCTGTCTGGCCTGCAGGGTTTCCTGCAAACTGGTGATGACTCCATCTTCCCAGTACGCTCCACCATCTCCGGTCACGGTTTCCAGCTGTTCTCCCCAGCGTTCCTCGATGTGCTCGAAGAAATGGGTCGGATCGGTGGGCAGCAGTTTGGGGTAGACGTAGGTGTCGTTCCAGAGCTGCACAAACCGGTTGGGCTGGGGGTCGATGTCGGTGTTGTCCGCCTCCTGCCCGTACAGCAAAACGGCATCTGGCAGGTAATCATCCCGCTCGTATTCGGAAAGCCAGGTGTTCAGTCCCCGCTCTGCACTGCTGAGCACCGGAGGGCTGCCGCAGACCTTGCGCAGCTCGCAGTACATTTTTGCCAGCCAGTACAGCACTTTCCCACCTGCCGGACCCTGCCACCAGAAAGGGCACCGGGTGTTCAGCCTGCCGTTCAGCCGGAAAGGCCCGTGGTCCTGGTTGTTGGCATGAATCAGGTAACGCACGCCCGCTCTGGACAGCACATCCGGCAGGGCCTGCGTGATGCTGGCGACATCCACCACTGCAGCGAGTTTGCTGGACACCCCGTACATGGAAAGCATCTTCTGCCCAAGGGTCTGGTTGTGAATCAGGTCTTCCAGCGCTGCAAAATGGGTCAGCAGGTCGGCATAATTCTGGGCGGCATGGATGTGTCCAGCCTGCATCTGTTCCGAGAGCTGTTTCCTCTGGGTCTGTGAGCGGGATTCCGTGTAGGATTCCAGAGGCCACACGCTGTCCAGGTGGTAGGAGAACAGGTCTCCTGCCGCTATAAACTTCAGAGCACTGTCCAGATTGCGGTTCTGGCGTTCAGCCACTTCAATTTGCCTGTGGGTGTACCCGATGTCCGTGTGGGAGTGGGTCGCCATGTAAACGGTCCATTTGCGGGCACGTTTCATCCGACCTGTGAAACCCAGCACCTGGCACTCAAAAACCTCGTCTTTGACCGAAGTCCACACGCTGAAGCGGGACTGCCCCCAGTGGGTGGGTTCTGGTTCGATTTCGTAAGATACGCCATCGATCAGGACGGTGAAAGGGGCAGACCCCCGGTTCCAGTTCACGATGCCATCAATGCGGTTCAGGAGCTCACCCTTTTCTTCCCGGTACAATACTGTCGGCACGATCTGCACAGAAACTTCAATCGATTCAGCTTCTGTCAGGCGAATGCTCTGGTAAATCAAACCGGCCCCGTTTGCCATGCGGTCCAGACGGGTAATGCGATCCAGGTTGTCGATGAAAAGCACCTCTTCCCCGTCCACTGCAGTGAGGGTCAGGCGGTTGATGCCTTCATGGACACATCCCGGAGGCAGCACGGTCCTGAGGGTCCCATCGGCATAGATGGTGGTGTGCAGGCCGCTGAGCAGGCGGATTTCACCCGACTGGCTTGCTCTGGGGTTCAAATACAGGTCGGTTTCGAAGCCATTGATGCTTGCCCGCAGGTGGGGATATCTGGGGGCAATGACGAGATATTCGATCTCCAGCAGATAACCGCTGGGATGCAGGTCTGCGGGCAGCTCAAAAAGAATCTCACGGGGATAAAGCTGGTATCCCGCTTCAGGGTCTGCTTCACTGGCCTGATAGATCGGCCAGGATGCCCCTGAACCTGCCAGATAGGGAGTTTCTGGCGTGATGCGGGGGTGCTTGTAATTGTCCAGCAGGTCACCTGCACCAATCTCAAAGACCAGCATGGGAGGGGTCCTCGTTGTCATTCAGGTGCTCTTCCTGGGGTTCGGGCATCTGGTGGGCCGCTTTGACCCGTGCAGCAGCAAACATCAGGCCCACCGATGTGAAGACGATCAGGGGCAGGGTCATCCACTTCAGGCTGATCAGCAGCAAGGTGATGGGCACCAGGGTGTGAAAGTGCGATGCAATGGGTTCACGAATGAGGTCCTGCAATGCAGCAGGCAAAGCTTTCAGGTAAGGCAGGCGGTGCACAGTGAGGCGCTCCAGCAGATAAGGCTGCAAAGCCAGAGCAAACACCAGAATGTAGCCCACCAGCACCATCAGGATGGCCTGTCCAAAGGCCGGGAGCACCTGTGCCCAGAACACCAGGTTGGTGTACAGGAGGCCCAGCAGCAAAATCCAGCCCAGCAGGTACAGCACGCCATTCAGGAGGTGAGACCGGACCCAGGCAGGCAACTCTTCCAGCCGGTGTTTCTCTTCATCCCGGAAGGTGCGGGCGATGTATTCATAGACGGCAAGCAGGGCAGGACCGAGAAGAACCACCGTCCAGCCCAGAAGGAGCAAAATCAGGTTCAGCAAAACCAGTTGCAAAAGGTTCTGCCAGGCGAGCACCCCTCCTTCTCGAATGCCACGCCAGAAACTAAGCATGGACTTCCTCTGGTGTGGCCAGGTTGAAGGCTTTCACTGTGATCTGTGGGCGTTCTACAGGATCTCCAGATGGGGTGGTCAGTTTCACTTGCACGGCACGGGTTTCTCCGGGGAGCAGGGTCATCACCCCTTCAGAGAACCACTCGATGCATCCAGCATCTGCCTCCAGCGTCACAAAATGGGCCGTCACCGTTCCGGTGTTCCTGACCCTGAGGACTTCACCTTGCAGGTGCAGAGCCACAGGGGTGGCCTCAAGGTCCAGCAGGGATTTGAAGGGCTGATGGGTCTGACTGGAAAAATAATATTCACCTGTTGATGTTCGAGATGCAGTTCTGAGGGACAGCCGGACATGGATCACACTTGCCACGGACAGTTCAACCTGATCTCCTGCCTTCAGATCAAACGTCTGCAGAGGATGTCCTGCAAGGTCAAAAGTTTCCAGGCGGATGTCATGGTTGGCAGGGGTCTGGCGGGTGGTCAACACGTCGGCTTTGAGCACACCCTCTGGGGCAACAGGACTCTGGTATCTGAGGAAGGCAGCTTCAGGCTGAAAGGCATCCTTCAGCGCATAAAAGGCTGCTTTCTGCTTCAGGTTGTGGTCCAGCACGTTGGTGCAGTGGGCATTGGGCCAGGGTTCATTCAGCTGCCAGACCAGAGCCCCGCTGCATTCAGGTCTGACGCGGTTGCTCAGGACGGCATAACGCAGGACGTCGTGCTGGACAAACTGGGTCAATTTCACATAAGTGTCCAGATCAGTCACTGGACCAAAGACCTCTTCAATGCGGTGTCCCATCAGCCACCACGACCCGTGGTGGACCACCATTTCGTTGCTGTCGTTCATGGGCCACAGGTGGCTTTCTGGAAGGAAACTTTTGAGGGTTTCCATCCTGGGGGCAGCCTGACAGCCAAACTCGCTGTGCAGCAGGGCACGGGAGCGGTAAAAAGGCAGGTAGGTGTCCACACACCCCCGGTAATGCCAGGGACCATGCACATCGTGCTGATCGGCTGCAGACTGTTCAGAGAGGTCATAGCTGGGACCACTGGGGGAGGTGGGCAGGAAGGGACGGGTGGGGTCCAGGTCCTGAAGCATCTGATGAATGCGGTGAATGGTGGGATGGTCCAGTCCTGCAGGGTTGCGGTGTTCGTCGGTCAGTTCGTTTCCGGCGTCATAAAGCACCACACTGGGATGGTTGCGCAACTTCGAGACCAGATGAGGCAGGTCCCGATCCAGGTTTTGCAGGAACACCTCAGAGGTTGGGGGCACGTTGTCGGTTCCGCTGGAACTGAGGGGCATCTCCTGCCAGACCATGAGACCCAGACGGTCACAGGCCTCCAGTGTGGCTTTCGAGGCAATCGGGCACACCCCGTTGAACCGGAGCATGTTGGCCCCGGTGTGCCGGGCGAGTTCCATCAGGGTGCGCTCGGTGTCTGCAATGCCCTGCCTTGCCAGCAGGTGGTCTGCAGAGACCACATTGAAACCCCGCATCTCAATGGCCTGACCATTCACCACCAGGGTGTAGGGCAGTGCACCACGATTGCGTGAGGCTTCATTGTGTTCCAATGTCACACTGCGGATGCCGTGCCGGAATTCCAGGGTCTGGTGGTCATCCTCCACCAGAACGGTGTAAAGCTTCTGATCACCGAATTCGTGGGGCCACCACAGTTCAGGATGCAGAACCTCGATGGTGGCTGAACCCGTGCCCTCGGTCTTCAGAACCTGACCCGATGGGGTGGTGACCCTGACCCTGGCTGCAACACCTGCGTCCCACTGGATGGTGACGGTGGCTTTCTCTCCGTCAAGCTTGCTGGTGGCCCAGGCGTCCCAGATGGGTGTTTCTGCGGTTTCCTCTAGAAAGACATCTTTCCAGATGCCTGCATGAATGAGCCTTGTCCCAAAATCCCACCAGTAACCAAAACGGCCTTTGAGGGTCTGGGTTTCACTGGTTCTGCCCAGTTGCCCGTGTTCTTTTGGAGGCTCTTTCAGGACCACCACCAGCAGATGGTTTCCTGGTTCCAGATGGCTCAGGTCAAAGCGGTGTGGGGTGTGTGCCCCGACGGTGGACCCAATCTGCACACCGTCCACAAAAACATCACTGCTGTCATCGATGCCTTCAAAACACAGCCAGACCTTCGGAGCTTTCCTTTCCTGCAAGGTGAATCGCGTTCGGTACACCCACTGGCGTTCACTGACCCATTCGCAATTCAGGCTGTTCAGGCCGAAAGAAGGATCTTCAATCTGACCTGCACGCAGCAGGTCCTCATGGATGGACCCGGGAACCTGAGCCGGACTCCAGCGGGTGCGGGCAAATGCACCCACCTGCTGCACTTCCTCTATGTGCAGCATTCTGAACCTCCAGTCTTCCGAAATGGAGGGGACCAGTTCCCAGGTTCCGTTCAGTGAGTGTTTTCCCATGCCCGGTTCTCAGATCTGACAAAGTTTCGGATCTTGTCGATGGCAGTGTCCTTCACAGCCTGGCGGCCTTTTGCTCGAAGCTCCGGGTCCAGGGCGTCCAGTTCTGCACTGGTCATGCGCTCAAGTCCACCCATGGCAGCAAGCAGGGCCACTTCCAGATCGGTGGCGATGTTCATCTTGGTGGTGCCCCCCTCAGGAATCTGCATGGCGGTGTGCACGGTTTCGGGAGGCAGGCCTGAACCTCCGTGCAGCACGATAGGAAGGTCTCCCACCCTTTGACGAATGGCACGCAGACGATCAAAGTCAATTTTGGGATTTTTCACTGGGTAGACACCGTGCGCCGTTCCGATGCTGACCGCCAGGGCATCACACCCAGTCAGTTCGACAAAATGCTGGGCTTCCTCGGGATCGGTGTACATTTCCTCGTCGTTCTCGGACTCCATTTTGTCGGTGGTGGTGAGTTTGCCGAGTTCGGCCTCCACACTGACCCCTGCCCTGTGGGCCATGTCCACCACAATGCGGGTCAGGGCCACGTTTTCTGTGAAGGGCCTGGAGGAGGCATCGATCATCACACTGTTGAATCCGGCGTCAATGGCGTCCTGAATAACGTTCAGTTCCCAGCTGTGGTCCAGGTGCAAACAGAAAGGCACCGTCACGTTCAGTTCACGCACCACTTTTGCGAGTTCGTTGCGGAACTGCATGGGCGTCAGCTGAAACCAGCCCAGTTCACGCTGGCTGATTTCCACAATCACCGGAGACTGGAGCTCCTGGGCTGCTTCCATGACAGGCCGGATGCAGGCGAGGTAACGGGCAGAAAAAGCCGCCACACCATAGCCATGCTTCTGGGCGTGGGGCAGGATGTCACTCAGGGTCGAACTTCCAGGGATTTTCATAGGGACTCCAGTGCTTTTTTGAGACCACTTTCAGGACTGCTGAGCACAGGTTTTGCGGGGGCAGGATTGAGGGTGCTGACCACACGGGCCATGCTGGCCTGGGCGAGGACCACCACATCCACCCGGTCCAGAAGCCTGAGCAGGGCGGTGCGGACCAGTTCGTCATGGCGCTCACTGTTGCCGGAGACCAGGGCCTGATAGGCCCCTTCCACCAGCACTTTTTCAACCTCCACATCTCCCTGACGTTCCACCAGTCTGGCAGTGGGTTCCAGGGTGGTGTTGACAGTGGCAATGACCCCGATGCGCTTTCCGAGTCGGGCGGCTTCCTGGGCCATGGGTTCATCCACCCTCAGAAAGGGCACTTTCAGTTCGGGCCTGAGGGCCTCCACCACCTCTCCCACCGAGGAACAGGCACACATCACGGCGTCTGCCCCTGCCACCTGGGCATTGCGGGCGTAGGAGAGCATGCGGTACTGAACTTCTGCAGTGGGTGCACCCGCCTGCATCACGTCTGAGAGCAGGCTGTCGTCCAGGATGTTCACCAGCCTGACTTCGGGTTTGAGTTTTGCGTGCAGGTCCTTCATGGTCTGCACGGTCACGGGGGTGGTGTGCAGGACAGCGAGGGTTTTCATTCGACCTCCAGAAGCACGGTCACAATCTGCCAGGGCTGGATGTCCAGGGTCACGGCGCCTTCCAGCACGGACAGGCTTTCGGTGGGCTGTTCCAGCATGTTGGTGAGAAAGGCCGCTTTCAGGGTTTGCAGGGGTTTGAGGGTCACACTTTCTGCCTTGCTGCTCTGGTTGACCAGACGGACCACCAGGGCTTCCTGATCTTCAGCACGTTTCAGGGCGGTGAGCAGTGCGTTTCCTTCCACTTTCAGGAAACTGCCAGAGTCCGGGAGGGTGGCATTCACGGTCAGGTGCTGGTTTCTGAGGGGCACAATCTGGCTCACACGGGTGTTGGCCACCAGAGGTGCATTGTAGGCATGGGCCACGCGCACCGTCTGGGCTTCTTCCCAGGTTCCAGCGTGAGGATAGATGCTGTACTCGGCCTCGCAGGGTCCCAGGGTCTGGGCGTCGGGGGTGGCACTGGTGGGACCTGCACCTCCTACACGGGTCAGGAAGTCCTCGCGGGACAGGTAGCCCACCGCACGCAGCACGGTCAGGAAGACATTCCCTTCCTCATCGGCACTGAATTCAGGCAGACCACGGTTGAGGATGCTGAGGCCCTTCTCCCCATCTGTCACACTGACGAAAGCCATCTGGGGATGCTCGTGCACGGCAGGTTCGCCGCTGCCCCTCTGGTCTTCAGGGAGTCTTGCAGGGCGGTCCACCACACAGAACTGGCTTTCCGCACTGGATCTCTCAATTTTCCGTCCAAGAGGAAACACGGCTCTGAGCCTGTGGTCTTTTGCGGTGTTCACAAAATGGGTTCGGATGTCCACCCGCTTCACACCGGCATGGAGGGTGATGTCACTGTGCAGCTCGAAATCGGTGTAACTGTCGCTGCGGTTCTGGCGGTTTTCACTGATGGAGGCAGGCAGTTTCAGTTTCCAGGTGACACGCAGGGTGGAACTTGCTGCTCCAGCTTCCAGCACCTGAATGTGGGGTCTCAGGTCACGGGTGCTGAATTCCAGATCGCCCAGAGGCCAGCCGTAGTTGTAGGTGTCTCCGTTGTCGCCCCCATCCACAAACTGGTTGAGGCCCTCGTAAACATGGCCCGTTTCCCGGTCTTCAAGGGTCAGGCTGCCGTCTTTTTCGTTCACAGTGACTTTCAGAAAGCGGTTTTCAAGAACCCTGGGACCCACGGCCAGATCCGTGATGGCCTCGTTTCCCTTGTGCAGGGCCACATTCCCGAGAATGGTGTAGGGCCGGATGCGGTGGGAAGGTCTGGGGTCAGCAAGCTTGCGCAGGGCATAGGTGCGGTAACCCACTCCAGGCAGGTCCTCTGCCACGAAGTACAGCTCTGTAACGCTGTCCATGTCATGCTGCTGCGGGTCCTTGATCCCGAGCCAGGGGAAGGACTCCGCTTTTTCATACGGACTGCGAGCCTGACGAACCTGAAAGGGAATCTCCTGCCCATTCTCACCAATGAGTGCCCACTCTTCGGGCCTGACCTCCAGATGGGGGTTGAGGGTGAGCACCACCTGATCGGTGCGGTTCCAGTTCAGCGGATTGAACACCACAAAGACCAGATCATCTGGCTCACTGAAGGTGGCACGGACCCGGTTTGCCAGGACCTGCAGGCTGTCTTCTTTCAGCAGTTGCCCGATCTGCAGGGCTTCTTCAAATCTGGGAATCATTTCCCGGTGTACAGCGTCAATGCTGCAGCCACAGATGCTGTCGTGGGGGTGGTTCTGGATCAGCCTGTCCCAGGCGAGCCACAGGTAGTCCTGCTCGTAACGCTCCCCGAGGGTCCAGGTGATGGCCTGAAGGGGCTCTGCATAGCGCTCCAGTTCGGTCTGGGTTTTGTAATTGTACTGTTTGAGGTAGAGGCGGGCACTGAACACCCCGGGCAGGATGTGCGCCTTGCGACCAAATGCACGCCCTTCACCTTTCCAGACCACGGAAATGCGGTCCTGCTGGGTTTTCACATTCTGGATGAACTGGTCCAGGCTGGTCTGCTCGTACCTGAAACCTGCCTTGCCAATTTCAGCGTTGATGGTTTTCAGCAGTCTGGGCAGTCTGGGGTCCACATTGAGGTGGTCTCCGCCCATCGGTTCCAGAATGTAGTCGGTGGCTGCAAAAGCCTTCAGATGGTTGAGGGTTCGCATGGCCCGGCCCACCGTCTGGTCGTGGGTCCACTCTGGGTTTTCAGGGTCCTCTTTGAAATGGCTGCGGTAGTATTCCAGGGGCAGGAAAATCCCCAGCACGCGAGTTCCGTTGGGTGCCTCCCACCAGAATTCGTTCTGCATTCTCCCGGGGAACACGTCGCTGTTGCGGGCTTTGGGGAACAGGTAATAGTCCTTGCCCTGGTCTCCGGTCCCATCCTCCTGGCCCAGAGGAGGGGCACCAAATCCGCGCCACACAATGGCATTGTCCACCCCGAACCCCTGCAGGATCTGGGGCATCTGAGCAATGTGACCAAACTGGTCAGGTAGGTAACCGACCATGCTCTTCTTGATGCCCAGGCTCCGCACGGTGCGCTCTCCGAGCCACAGGTTGCGGATGGTGGCCTCACCAGACACCAGAAACTCATCAGGGAGGATGTGCCAGGGGCCCACAAAGAGTTTCCCGGAATTGATGTGGGTCTTTAAGCGCTCCAGTTGCTGAGGACGCACCTCCAGGTAGTCTTTGAGCACGATGGTCTGACCGTCCAGCACAAAATTCGTGAAATCCTCGTTCTGCTCCACGGTGTCCAGAATCCGGTCAATGGTGTGCACCAGACGGAAACGGAAGCGTTGCAGGGTGCTCCACCACTCGCGGTCCCAGTGGGTGTGGTGGTACATGTGGACGGTGTAGGTTTTCTGTTCGGTGGTCACAGCAGGGTCCTCTTTTCAGCGTGTTTCTTCCAGGCCCTGCGGATCAGGGCATAGTCCTCTTCCAGCAGGGGTTCTTTTGTGCCGTCCACGTTGGTGACGAAATACAGGCTCGGGACGCCGAGATCGGGCTGCAGCGCCACGTATTCCCTCCAGGCCTGCTTGCTGGGCATCGGCCAGTTGTCGGTGTCGATGACGTGGTGGGGCAGTGCGGCCTGGGCCACCCGGAAGCGGTGCTGCATCTGTTCGATCACGGGCTGTCCGGTGTTCACGTCGTTCAGGCGAATCATGTCGGTCACGTCATGGAAGTAGGGGTTGGGGGTGTGGGTCATCACCAGTGCGTCTGCTTTGACCTTTTTGGCCTCGTCCCGCAAGATCCACAGAAGCTGGTGCAGGAGTTCCACCCCCCACTTGTTGCCGTGCACCTTCAGGCCAGGACCGCTGGGGGTGCGGGCAGAAAAGTCCACCTTGAAGCCATCTGCACCGTAGTCCAGCAGCATTTTTTGCACGGCATTCCGCAGGATCTCTTCATAAACAGGGCTGGTCGGGTCGGCAGCAATGGGCTCGCCCAGATCGTTCAGCACACAGGCATCCAGGGGCAGGCCTTCAGGGTCCCAGGCTTTCCACCACAAGAGCACTTTCTGGCCTCTGTTGTGGGCCTCCTCAATCCACTGTTCCAGGTTGGGCCATTTTTTGCGGTCCACCTCACAGGTGCCATAAGTGCTGGACCATTTGTCATCCAGCACCAGAATTCCAGGTTCAATCTTGTTTGCGGTCAGGACCTTCAGGTAACCGTTGTAGTTCTCTTCGGTGCATTCTTCGGGAGCACGGGTGCCTCTGGTCTGGGCAGTGTAGCACTGGGCACCCCAACCACACTGGATGGGGGTGAACCACCAGTCGGACTGTTGAGGCCTGCTTTGCCTGCCCAGACTCCTGACGTATTCCTCCAGACCTCTGTACGGCTCTGTGGTGAAAGACAGGCGCAAGGTGGGCAGGGTCACGGTGCCTGAGATCCGGGTGTAGCCTTCATAACTCAGGCTGAGGGAGTAGGCCCCTTCTGTTCCGTGGTAATGAAATCCAGTGAAGTTGTGCTCACCATCCTGCACTTTCAGGCCTGCGGTCATCCACAAGTCGCTCTTTCCTGATTCCTGCACTTCCAGAGGGGTGCCTCCCTGGTCTGCACCGAGATTCAGAGCAGGTGCATTCTGATCCTGCGTGAAGGCGTAATAGTACGGGGCGGGTGTAAAAAACCAGTGGGCCTTGCCGGGAATGCTGGTGCCCATCACGTCGATGGTGGTGCTCTCCCCTGCCGGAATGGTGCGGCGTTCCTGTCCGTGGGGTTCAGGGTTGAACACCCGACCAAAGCGGTACCCACTCTGGAAGAACCCGCTGCCCCACCTGAGGTGCCCGCTGTAATAGCCACCCAGGTAATGCAGATCCGTCAGGTTTCCCTCTCCAGTGATTTGTGGTGTGATTTCGATGCTGTCCTCCAGAAAGGTGAAGGTCAGGCGCTTCTCCTGCCAGATGCCCCCTTGCAGTTTCAGGATCAGGGAATTCCCCAGGACTTCCTGCTCAATGCGTGCCGTGCGGTCCTGTCCGGTCAGCGTGTGGGCCGAAAATGCCAGAAAGAGTTCGGTCCACAGGGTCCCATTTTTGTCGCGCAGTTGTGCATAAGGACGGTCTGAGGGAACCAGGATCGAATAGTGACTGGTCTGCAGTGAGAGGTGGCCCTCGGGTGTGCGGCTGAAGTTCTGTGCACTTTGGGTCATCGTGCCCCCTTGTGTTGAGTGTTGGTTCAAGGTTACTCTATTTTTTAATCAATTTAAATAACTTGAGCAAGCCCCCTGGACCCAGAAGAGGAGACCCCGATGAACCCCAGAAGCAAAGACATCACCATCACCCTGATCGGCCATGCCCACATTGACCCCGTGTGGCTCTGGGACTGGCGTGAAGGCTACGAAACCGTGAAAGCCACCTTCAGAAGCGCACTGGACAGACTCCAAGAAAACCAGGACATGGTTTTCGTGCATTCCAGTGTGGCCCAGTACGCCTGGATGGAAAACCACCCCCGTCTGCTGCAGGAAATCCGGGACGCAGTGCAGCGTGGACAGTGGGAACCTGTGGGCGGCTGGTGGGTGGAACCCGATGTCAACCTGCCTCATGGTGAGGCCCTCGCCAGACAGGGGGTGTATGGCCAGCGTGAACTCGAAAGGCTGGTCGGACGCAAGGCAAAAGTCGCTTTCCTGCCAGACTCCTTCGGTCACCCCTCCACCCTGCCCCAGCTTTTTGAGCAGTCAGGTCTGGCTTCTTTCGTGTTCATGCGGCCCAGCGCAGGGGAAATTGACCTGCCCAGCAACCTGTTTCGCTGGAAAGGATCAGACGGCACCGAAATCCTCAGCTGGCATGTGGAGTGCTACAACACCAACCCCAAATTCATCGACTCCAGTCTGGAGCGCAACCTGCACTGGCGACCCGAATACCTGCAGGAATGGGCAGGTCTCTTTGGAGTGGGCAACCACGGAGGAGGCCCCACCAGAAAGGCCATCGAGAGCATCCGGCAACTGAACAACACCGAATTCTGGCCCACCCTGAAACTCGGCAGTCTTGAAGGCTTCATGGACCGCATGGGGCAGGTGGAGCACCCCACTTTTGACGGAGAACTCCAGCACCATGCCAGAGGATGTTACGCAGCAGACAGCGAGATCAAACGCTTAAACCGCAAAGCAGAACACGCCCTGATGACCGCAGAAAAGCTGTGCAGCATGGCAGTCCAGTATGGTCTGACCTATCCGAAAGCAGAGCTCACAAAAGCCTGGAAACGCCTGCTTTTCAACCAGTTCCATGACATCCTGGCTGGAAGCAGCATCGAAAGCGCCTATCAGGACGCCAGAATCGAGATGGGCGAGGCCCTTGCCATTGCAAGCCAGTGGGGATTCACGGCCATGCAAACCATTGCCGATCAGGTGGACACCCGACTGCGTGGAACCGAAGTGGAGGAGGTCATCCGCTCCACACGCTGGGATTTTTCCGGCTGGGTCACGGATTACGGGGATGGGGTTCCAGTTATTGTTTTCAACCCCAGCAGCCATGAGCGCAGCGAGACCATCCACGTCGAACTCAACGACTGGCACACCGACGATGTGCACGTGATGGATGAGGCCGGAAACAGCATCTACCACCAGCTGACCACCCCGGAAAGTGCCTCTGGAGGCCGTCCCAGAATCCTCTTTCATGTGACGGTTCCTCCGATGGGTTACCGCATGTACCGGGTGATTGACCGCCCGGGTGAAGTGGTGCCCGAAACCGCCCCCATGCTGAACGTCACCGACACCGTGCTGGAAAACCAGTGGTGGCGTCTGGAATTCAACCCCAGAACCGGAACCCTGCAGTCCCTCAGGGACAAAACCCACGATGTGGAACTGCTGGCCGGGGCAGGGGCACAATATCTCATCATCGACGAACCCACCGACACCTGGGGACACGGCATCAAGAGCATGCGGCACCTTGCGGGGGTTCTCACCTGCGAGCGCCTGGCAGTGCTGGAACGGGGCCCGGTGCGGGCCACCATGCGGGCCCACCTGCGTTACGGGAATTCCACTGGGCATCAGGACATCTCAATCTACCGGGAAAGCCCCCAGATCGATGGCACAGGAAACATCGAGTGGCACGAAAAACACATGGCCCTGCAACTGGCATTTCCGCTCACCCTCACCGACACCACCGCCACTTATGAGGTGCCTTATGGCTCCATGGTTCGTCCTGCAGATGGGGAAGAAGAACCTGTGCAATCCTGGCTGGATGTTTCAGGAACTTTAAGGGACCACAGGGGCATCCAGAAAAAAGCGGGAGTCGCCCTGCTGAACGACAGCAAGTATTCTGCAAGTGTGCTCGGAGGGGACATCAGGCTGTCTGTGCTGCGCAGTCCAGTCTACGCCCACCACGACCCTGCGAAACTCAGTCCAGACATCAAATACGCTTACCAGGACCAGGGGCAGCAAAGCTTCAGGTGGAGCCTCGTGCCACACGCAGGAGACTGGAAGGCTGCGCAGGTGCCCCAGAAAGCCCACGCCCTGAATGTTCCCCTGCCTTTCGTGCGGGAATACGTGCACGGTGGAGATGCCCCTGCACAGCAGTCTTTCCTGTCCGTCGAGGCCTCAAACGTGGTGGTCTCTGCCTGGAAACAGGCCGAAGACAGCACAGACGCCATTGTGCGCCTGCACGAAACCAGCGGTCAGGACACCGAAACCACCCTTCAATTTCAGGGCAGAACCCTGCCCGTCAAACTTCGTGCCCATCAGGTGCTGGGCCTGAAAATCACCCCCGATGGGGTGAGCACCGTGAACTTCCTGGAGGAGGACCATGCCTGACTTCTACCCCAGACCCCTGCTGAAAAGAAACCTCTGGCACAGCCTGAACGGCCCCTGGCAATTTGCGTTCAGTGCGGAGAAACACCTGAAGAATGTAGGGTTTGATCGGGTCATTCAGGTGCCCTACGCCCCCGAAACCCCCAGCAGTGGCATTCACGATGAGTCGTACCACCCGAGCCTGTGGTACCAGCGTGAAGTGCAGGTGCCACAGGACCTGCAGCCCGGTGAAAATGAGCGTCTGGTCCTGCATTTCGGGGCTGTGGATGAAACTGCCCATGTGTTTGTAAATGGCATTTCTCTGGGAAAGCACGAAGGAGGGTACACCCCTTTCTCCTTCGACATCACAGATCATGTTTCTGAGGGTAGATTTACCCTGTCCGTGCACGCTGTGGACGACCCTCTGAACCTGAATGTGCCCAGGGGCAAACAGGACTGGCAGGAGGCCCCCCACGCCATCTGGTACCCCAGAACCTCAGGTATCTGGCAGACCGTCTGGCTGGAAAAAGTGCCTGCAGTGCACATCACCCGCATCCAGTGGACCCCGGATGTCTCAAAATTCACCCTGAAACTCAAAGTGGAATTCAGTGAACCCGTGGTGGGTGACCTCAGGATTGAGGTTGAGGACCTGATTGCAGACACGTATCAGGTCAGAGGAAAAGTGCTGGAACGCACCTTGCACTTTCCCGATCCCGGTCTGGATGATCCCAGAGACGACCTGCTGTGGTTTCCAGAACACCCCAGGCTGCTGCATGCCCTGCTCACCCTCACCACCAGAACAGGAACAGATGCTGTTGCGTCTTACACCGCCATGCGCTCTTTTGGCACAAAGGGCCGCAGGTTCATGCTGAATGGTCGGCCTTACGGGCTGCGTCTGGTGCTCGATCAGGGGTACTGGAAAGGCGGGGGCATGACCGCCACCAGTGAACAGCTTCGGCTGGATGTGGAACTTTCCCGCAGACTGGGATTCAACGGGGTGCGCAAACACCAGAAGATCGAGAGCCCGGAATTCCTGCGCTGGTGCGACGAACTGGGTCTGCTCGTCTGGGAAGAACTCCCCAGCCATTACGCTTTCAGCGATCAGGCAGTGAAAAAAGCCACGCAGACCTGGACCGAGGCCATTGAACGGGACATCTCCCACCCTTGCATCGTGGTGTGGGTGCCCTTCAATGAGTCCTGGGGCCTTCCAGAACTGGCCGAAAATCCTGTCACACGCCACTACCAGCATGCCCTGTACCACCTCACCCACACACTGGACGGCACCCGTCCGGTCAGTGCCAATGATGGCTGGGAGCAGGTCACAGGGGACCTGTACAGCATCCATGATTACGAGAGCAATCCCGAGAACATCTTTGCCCGCTACCAGTCTCCGGAAAGCATCGAAAAAACCAGCTGGCAACTGTGGCCCGGAGGAAGGCAGCAACGCCTGGAGACCTTCAATGCAGACCACAAACCGGTGATGCTGACCGAATTCGGAGGCATCGCCTTCATGACCGAAGGGGGATGGGGCTACTCCAAAGCCACCACTCCAGAAGAATTCCACAGGCAGTACGACGCCCTGCTGAAAGCTGTGCGCAAGGCGATGGACCTCAAGGGCCTGCATGGTTTCTGTTATACGCAACTCACCGACACCTACCAGGAACAGAATGGACTCCTCACCATGGCCCGCGAGCCCAAAATTCCCTTTGAAGACCTGCACCTGAGCACCAGAGGCGAATTTGATGCACAAAATCCACTGGGGTACTCCAGAAGGTGGCTGAACCGTGGCCGCTGAGTTCAACAGTGAACTGGGAAGATTCGGCCGAATCTTCCCAGTTCAAGAAACCTCCACACAGGAGACAACCTTTGATGCTTCTGTCAAAGGCTCTAAAATCGTGATCATCGGGGCAGGAGGGATGGTTTTTCCCCTGACCCTGGCTGCAGACCTGCTGGCCACACCCGAGCTGCACCATTGTGAACTCGTCCTGATGGACTTGAGTCTAAAACGGGCAGAGCGCACTTTAAATGCCGTGCAGGAGCTCTGTGAGCACCACCAGATCCAGTTGCAGGTCTCTGCAACCGACAACCAGAAAGAAGCCCTGCAAGGTGCGAAATACATCTTTCTGACCTTTCAGGTGGGAGGCATCGAGGCCTACAGAATGGACATTGAGATTCCCCGCGCTTACGGGATTGACTGCGTGGCCGGAGACACCATGAATCCGGGCGGCATCATGCGGTTCCTGCGCAGTATGAATGCCTTTGACCAGATCGCAGCAGATGTGCTGGAGATCTGCCCGGATGCACTTGTGCTCAATTACGCCAACCCGATGGCCATGAACGTGATGTACCTGTCCCACCTGGGGCTGGATGTGGTGGGGCTCTGTCACTCCATTCCCGGAACAGCACAGGTGATCGCTGATTTTCTGGGGATGGATGCACAGCTTCTGGCGTATCAGGCTGCAGGCATCAACCACCAGGCCTTTTTCCTGAAACTGGAAGTGGAGGGCAGAGACATGCAGGACGATCTCAGAGAGGTCCTCAGAAAGCAGTTTCTGCCTTCTTATGGAGGAACCACCCCCTGGACGGAAGGAGGACCGACGTATGTTGGAGGTCAGGAAAGGGTGCGGGCCGAACTGATGGAGACTTTTGGGTACTTCATCAGTGAATCCAGCCACCATGTTTCGGAATACGTGCCCTATTTCCGCCAGGAAGTGTTTGAGCTAAAATCCCATCTGGTGCGCCGCTGGGATTACCTGAAAGGGTCTTTGCAGGTGGCTGGCAAAGAACAGGAGATGACCCGTGGGGCACTCGAAAACCTGAAGCAGAACCTGTGCCCCTCCCACGAGTATGGCATCAAGATCATCGCAGCAATGGAGTCTGGCACGGAAACCACCGTCTATGCCAACGTCATGAACGACGGCCTGATCCCCAACCTCCCCGATGATGCTTGCGTGGAGGTCCCCTGCAAGGTGACTTCTGGAGGCCTGCTGCCTGTTGCCGTGGGCAAAATCCCTCCGCAGTGTGCAGGCCTGAACCTCACCAACATTGCCCTGCAAAGGACGATTGTGGATGCCGTGATTGAGCAGGATGCAAGGGCCGTTCGGGCAGGATTTGCCCTGGACCCCCTCACCGCTTCTGTGCTAGATTTACCTGCCATCCGGCAACTGGCTGAGGACTTGCTTCACGCACAGGGGAAGTGGTTGCCAGGGTGGTTGCAGGAAAGCCGAAGGCTGAGGGCACCGCATTTGCCTGGCCCTCGGCAGTACAAATCCTTCTGCCTTCTGCCTTCTTCAAAATAGGCAAGTCAAGAAACCTGTGAGAAGAATTAGTTAAAATAAAAAAATAAGAGGTGCCATGACCACACGCCTGGAAGTCAAAAAAGGAAGCAACCTTCCCAAAGTCAAAGCCGAAAACCTCAGTGTTGTGCTGGACGCCCTGAGAAAGCTGCAACCCATTTCCAGAAGCGATCTGGCAGAGGCGACAGGCCTCACGGCGGCCACCATCACCCACCTGGTGGATGAATTGAACGAGCTCAAGATCCTGATTGAAACCCGTTCGGACAGCAAACAGGTGGGCAGAAGACCCACCCTGCTCACCCTCAATCCGGAGCGTGGCCAGATTGTGGGGGTCGAAATCTCGCGTTCAACCCTGCATGTGGTGCGAACGGACTTCTGTGGCCGGGTGCTGGACCGCCTGAATGTTCCCCATGATCCGAACCTGGGTCTGGATTACACGCTGGCCCTGCTCTATGAAAACATCACCAGCATGATCGATTCCAGGCTTGAACTGCTGGGCATTGGCATCGGGGTTCCCGGTCCTGTGAATTCCAGAGAGGGCATCGTGCTTGGGCCTCCCAATTTTGGTGGGTGGCGCAATGTGCATCTGGCCCAGATGGTCTCGGAGAAATTCGGGGTTCCGTGCTGGCTCGATGACGACGCTAAAACTGCGGCGCTCGGTGAGCGCTGGTTTGGCTCTGGAAAGAATGGCACGGGCACATTGCTTTATGTGTCCTTCCGTGCCGGGGTGGGAGCAGGTCTGATTGTGAAAGACCACATCTTCCGTGGCGCGCATGAACTTGCCGGAGAAATCGGGCACACCACCATCCACGTGGATGGCCCCCTGTGCGAGTGCGGAAACCGGGGGTGTGTGGAGACCCTGGTCAGCGTTCCAGCGATCATGCTGGAAGCTGCCCGTCTGGGCCTGAAGTGCAAAAATGCCCGGGAGCTTGAGGCCCTGGCCCAGGAAGGCAGCCAGACTGCGAAAAACATCAAGGAACGCACCTACCAGTACATTGCTGCCACTGTGGTGAACGCCATCAACCACTACGACCCGGACATGATTGTGCTGGGAGGAACGCTGGTCCGTGCATGGCCCGATTTCATCGAGTGCGTGACCGAGAAGGTCAGGGGCCGCTCTTTTGGTTTCCTCTCCAAGGATGTGAACATCGTGCGGGCACTGCTGGGTTCAGATGCCAGTGCGGTGGGGGCTGCCGCTCTGGTGGTGGAGCAGATTTTTCAGGAGCCCCAGGCCCAGTTGCAGCGGTAAAAACAGGTGTTTCTTCAGCCCTCTGCAAACAAAGCAGAGGGTTTTTGCTGTCTGATGGCTCGGAGAAGAGGTCAGCATTCCAGCAGGCATACCCCATGATGTCACCTATCCTTGACGGATTGTCCCTTATTCTTTACAGTCAGGTCAGATGGCAGACCTGATCAACCACCTGCAGCAGAAACGGGAAGCCCTGGGCATTTCCAGATCCGCACTGGCCGAACGCACAGGGCTCAGCAGGCAGGCCATTCACAGCATCGAACAGGGAAAATACATCCCAAACACCCTGGTGGCCCTGCAACTGGCAAAAGTGCTGAAGTGTCAGGTGGAGGACCTGTTCCAGATCCCTGCTCCTGAAGCGCCTGTTGCCAGATGGCTCGGGAATGAAGCTCAGGAGGGAGACCGGGTGCTGCTGGCACGGGTGGGAAGCCTGCTCTGTGCCGTCCCGATTGCCGACCCTGATCGATTTTCAGTTGCAGCAGACGCCGTGATCACCCGTGTTGAGGGCACGAACCTCAGCCTTGAACCCCTCACCGAACCAGAACTCTGGGACAGCACTCTGCTGATCTCAGGATGTGATCCTGCCCTGAAGATGGTGGCCCGTCAGGTGAAAGACCACCGGGTTCTGGTGGTGCACCAGACCAGCCTGGACAGCCTTGCCTTGCTGGCAGAAGGACAGGTGCATGCTG
The DNA here is from genome assembly GCF_007990775.1 of Deinococcus cellulosilyticus NBRC 106333 = KACC 11606. Lineage (NCBI taxonomy): Bacteria > Thermotogati > Deinococcota > Deinococci > Deinococcales > Deinococcaceae > Deinococcus > Deinococcus cellulosilyticus. The sequence goes on from NZ_BJXB01000012.1 coordinate 108,366, forward strand.
CAGGGATTCACCTGTATGACCGGACAGGCCAGACCTTCAATGTGCCCTTCGTCGAGCATGCCCAGATTGAAGCCTGCACCCTTTACACCCTCTGGCACTGGTGGCAGGGGCTGCTGGTCCAGCACGGAAACCCCAAAAACATCTCTGGACTGGCTGACCTGTTGCGCCCCGAGGTCACCCTCATCAACAGGCAAAGCAGTGCAGGAAGCAGAATTCTGCTGGACAGCCTGCTGGCAGAGCACCAGATCGATCCGAAATCCATTCAGGAATGCGGAAATGTGGCCTTCAGCCATCAGGAAGTTGCACAGGCCATTTCAGAAGGTCAGGCAGATGTGGGCCTGGCGATTCAGGCGGTTGCCCAGAACGGTCTGGAATTCATTCCCCTTGCTCAGGAACGGTTTGATCTGGTGGTCCCGGAGCCGTTCCAGAAGCATCCGGCCATGGTGGCCCTCCTGCAGACCCTCAAGACCCCACAGATCCGCAACAACATCCGCCTGCTCGGAGGATACGATCCAGAACAGGCTGGAGAAGTCGTGGCTGTGATTTCAGGGAGCCGAAAATGAAAAAACCATTGCTGTTTGCCCTCATGCTGTTTTCCCCTTTGGCCCATGCACAGTCCATCACGGTGTTTGCAGCAGCTTCCCTGACCGATGCCTTCAAGGAAATCGGTTCAGCGTTTCAAAACAAAACGGGGGTTGAAGTCACGTTCCAGTTTGCGGGTTCTCAGGTCCTGCGCACCCAGCTTGAACAGGGAGCAAAAGCAGATGTGTACGCCAGTGCCAGCGACGCCCAGTTCGATCCACTGGTCAAATCGGGTCTGGTGAACGGCAAGCAGACCTTCACCCGGAACCAGTTGGTGGTCATTGTGCCCCTGAAAAACCCTGCAGGCATCCGCTCCCTGTCGGATCTGGCAAAACCAGGGGTCAAAGTGGTGGTGGCCCAGTCCAGTGTTCCGGTGGGCCAGTACACCAGACAGGTCTTTGAGAACCTGTCCAGAACTTCCAAAACCAGCTTCTCCCAGAAAGCCCTGAAGAACGTGGTCAGCGAAGAGACCAACGTCAGGCAGGTTGCCCTGAAAGTGCAATTCGGAGAGGCGGATGCAGGGGTGGTCTACACCACCGACCTCACGCCCGGAGTGCGTGCACAGGTCAAAACCATCCCCATTGCTGGCAAATACAATGTGGTCGCCACCTACCCGATGGGAACGGTCAAAGGTGGGAACCCCAATGCTGCAGGTCAATTCGTGAAGTTCGTCCTGTCAAAAGAAGGTCAGAACATCCTCAAGAAATGGGGTTTTCTGAAGGTCAAATGATTCACTTCCTTCTGGAACCCCGACCATGACACGTCCTTCTCTGCCCCTGGTGCCCCTGCTGATGGGGGTCATGCTGGTTGTTTTTCTGCTGCTGCCCACCCTGGTGATCCTGCTGCATGGCCTGTCCGGTGGGTTCTTCCCTGCCCTGCTTCAGCCTGTGGTGCTTGATGCTTTGAAAGTCAGTCTGGTGACCACCACCATCACCCTCCTGCTGACGGTGGGGCTCGGAACCCCCATTGCCTACTTGCTGGCCCGGTACCGGTTCAGGGGGAAAATTCTCCTGGACACGCTCCTGGACCTGCCCATTGTGCTGCCTCCGGTGGTGGCAGGTGTGGGTCTGCTGCTGACCTTCGGAAGAAATGGCCTGCTGGGTCCAGCCCTGACCCTGGCCGGAATCAGCATTGCCTTCAGTCCTGCGGCGGTGGTTCTGGCCCAGCTTTTCACCTCTGCGCCCTTTTTCATCCGGGCCTCCAAAGGGGGGTTCCTGGCCATTGACCGGGACATTGAAGCTGCAGCACGGGTGGATGGGGCCAGCAATGGGCAGGTGTTCCGCTTCATCACCTGGCCCCTGGCCTTCCCTTTTTTGCTGGAAGGCATGGTCCTTGCGTGGGCCAGAGCCCTCGGAGAATTCGGGGCAACCATCCTGTTTGCAGGTTCCTTGCAGGGCAGGACCCAGACCATCACCCTGTCCATCTATGCTGCTCTGGAATCGGACCTGAAACCTGCACTGGTGCTCTCTGCGGTGATGGTGGTGGTCGCTTTCACCATGCTGGGGGTGGTGCGAAGGATCACGGCAAGGAGAAGCAGGGGAGAAAGTTGAAAGTGCTTGCACTGTCACCTGCCAACCTTGCCAGAAAACCTGAGCATTGTACATTGTCAGGCCCATCTCCCGGGTTTCAGGGTTCACGAATATGGTGTTGTTTTACAATAACCATGATGCTTTTTCTGGAAGCATCAACAGGTGACAACATGCGTAGAATGTTCCTTCCTCTTGTCCTGTCCTCATTTCTGGGTGCAATTGCTTTTGCCCAGAACAATCCCATGGAGCCCACCGTTGTGGAAATGGAACGTGAAGACATCAAAAAAATCTGCCTGGTGGCTGTGAGTTATGCTTTGCTGGGTGATGTCTTTGAACCGGATCTTGAGCGCAATGAGTTGTATTATGTTCCTGCCATCAAGAAATGGAAGATGGTGGTCACCAACAAAATGATTACACCCCAGGGAGATATCAAGCAAACCGTGGTTTGTTATGTGTCAGGCTCTCCTTTCAAGATGGTGGTGGAAACAGTGATCAAGTGAAGCGAAATCGGGAAATCCCGAACCGGCATGCCTTGTTTTGCTGCTGTATGGATCTGAGCAACCCAGAAGGCCACCAAAGAACGTTTTGGTGGCCTTCTGGGTTGAAAGGAACCAGGGAACAAATCAGCAAGAACACACTTTCGATTTTCTGCTGAGGCTCTGCTCTACCTGCTGTCCCGACGCAGAATCATTTTGGGCTGGCTGGACCGTTCAAATCCCAGTGCACCATAAAACGACACCAGTTCCTCCACACAACCCAGCTGAATTTCCTCCACGTCTTTCAGATGATCCACCAGTCGGCTCATGAGCTCGGAGCCCACACCTGCATGGCGGTGCTTTTCATCCACCACGATGTCCTCGATGAAGGCCCGGTACACATGGTCTGTGACCGCCCGACCAAAGCCCACCAGCTGGTCTCCTGACCACACGGAGACCACCACGGAATCCTGCAGCATGCGCTGAACCCCCTCCGGGGTGCGGTTTCCCATCCAGGTGGTCTGCTGCATCAGGAGGCGAAGGTCTTCAAAGCGGATGGGACGGGTGAAGGAGTAGTCCAGCATGTTCTGATCCTCTCTGGGGAGTGTGTTTCAGGAAAACAGGGTCTGAATGGCTTCCAGTGCTTCTGGATTGGCGACTGCAGTCACATTGCGCACCGGGCGACCATTGGCAAGGTCTGTGACGGCCAGTTCCAGCAGTTTGCCGTTTTTGGTTCTGGGCAGGTCTGCCACGGCCTCAATGCGTCCCGGGACGTGCCGGGGCGTGCAGGCCTGACGGATGCGGCTCTGGATCTGTTTGCGCAGGTCATCGGTGAGGGAGACCTCTTCTTTCATGCGGACCAGCAGGACCACCTGATCTTCTCCCTGTGCACTGCGCATGAAAACCAGAGCCTCCAGGATCTCCGGGAAGGATTCCACCTGACGGTAGATTTCGGCGGTCCCGATGCGCACCCCTCCAGGGTTCAGGGTGGCGTCGCTGCGGCCCAGCACCTTGAATCCGGTCTCTGTGCGTTGCACGAAATCTCCGTGGTGCCACACGCCAGGGAAACGCTCAAAATAAGCGGCCTGATACTTCTTATTTTCAGGATCATTCCAGAATTTCAGCGGCTGGGAGGGGAAAGGCCGGGTGCAGACCAGTTCTCCGGTGGTGGGGCCTAACAGGGCCTCTCCTTCTTCAGGGTAAATCTCAATGGACATGCCAAGCATGGGCACCTGAAGCTCTGCCGGGTGCACTTCGGCCAGCGGATTTCCTCCCAGGAAGCATCCGCAGAGGTCGGTCCCTCCCGAGATGGAACTCAGGTGCAGGTCTCTCTTGATGTGGTCGTAAACGTACTGAAAGCCCTCCTCTGACAGGGGTGAACCTGTGGAGGCCATCGTCCTGAGGGCAGAGAGGGGGTATGTGCTTTTTGGGGAAAGCTCCAGTTTCCTCAAGGATTCAATCCATTTTGCAGACACCCCCAGAAAAGTCAGCTGTTCCTGCTCTGCAATTTTGAACAATCGCTCCGGTCCAGGCTGGAAGGGAGATCCGTCGTACAGCACGATGGTGGCCTTGCTGGCGAGGGCTGTGACCAGCCAGTTCCACATCATCCATCCGGTGGTGGTGTAGTACATCACCCGGTCCCCGGCCTGAATGTCGCAGTGCAACTGGTGTTCTTTCAGGTGGTTCAGCAAAATGCCCCCGGCCCGGTGCACGATGCACTTTGGCTTCCCGGTGGTTCCACTGGAATACAGGATGTACAGCGGATGGTTGAATTCAAAGGCCTGTGCTTCTGGAATGTCCAGGTCGTTTTCCAGTGCAGCAGAAAAGAGCTTTGCCCGGTCCAGGCCAGAGAGGTCCGGGGTTTCAGACTGGTATCCAATCACCAGCACTTCCCGCACGGTGGGAAGCCCGGCCACAATCTCAGCCAGTTTGCCCATGCACTGCTGGGGCTTGCCGTTGTAGGTGTACCCATCTGCAGCCACCAGAACCACAGGTTCAATCTGTCCGAAACGGTCCAGAACCCCATCCACCCCAAAATCAGGGGAGGTGGAGGAATAAATGGCCCCGATTCGTGCAGCCGCAAGCGAAGTGATCACGGCCTCGATGCAGTTGGGAATCCAGGCCGCCACCCGGTCTCCTGGCTTCACACCTGCATGCCTCAGGTATGCAGAGAGTTTCTCCACCTGTTTTCGCAGGTCATCCCAGCTGAGGCTTCTTCTGCGCCCGGATTCCGCATGTTCCACGATGGCCTCGCCGGGACCGCTGTGGCGCAGGACATTCTCGGTGAAATTCAATCTGGCATCGGGGAAAAAGCGGGACAGCATCATGCCTTCCGTTTCATCCAGCACCCTCTCTCCCCGGGTCTCGGCCTGGATCTGCACAAAATTCCACAGGAAAGGCCAGAACACCTCTGCACGCTCCAGTGCGAAACGGTTCAGGTCGGTGTAAGTCTGGAAATGCACTCCTGCTTCCTGCTCCAGCTGCTTCCAGAACGTGTGAAGCAGCGTTTTTTGAATGCGCTCGGGTCCGGGCACCCAGAGCGCGTGGCTCGATTGTGTTGTCATGCCCTCAATATAACCTGCCCATGTTCCAAAAAGGGAACAGGAAGAAGAGCCGTCACGGTGAACGCAAAGTCGCTGAGGGGTCGATGTCCTTGCAGAAAGCGGTCAGCCATCAGCTTTCAGCCGTCAGCACCCGAACACGACTGCGCTCACTTCAGCGAGAAAAATCAACTGATTTCTCCTCCAGTACAGGGCAAATCTTTGTGTGGCCTGTTGAGAAAGCATCAAACAATATTTTGCCGATCGCTGATCGCTGACGGCTGAAAGCTTTCTGGAGTGACATGTGCCTCCAGCAATAGAGGTCTACCCTGTCCTTCAGGGCTCCGGAAGGTTCATCAGTCGGGCCACACTGCTGGTCCAGTTGGCGGCCAGTGCGGTTCGGGCTTCTGCCAGATCGGGTGTTTTCAGGGCGTCCAGCAGGTGGTGGTGCTCTGTCACACTCGGGGCCGAGCTTCCCTGAGTGCGGTAATAGTACCATTCCAGACGCATCAGTCGGGTTTTCAGCTCGGTGACGATCTTGCGCAATTCCGGGTTGCCACTTCTTTCCAGAAGCACCCCGTGAAAGGTCTCATCGGCTTGCAGGGCAGTGCGAGAATCCTTGACGGAAAGGGCTTCCTGAAACCTCTGGTTGGCCTCATCCATCTTTTGCAGGTCTGCTTCGGTGAGATTGAGGAAGGCCAGTTGCAAGGCCAGATCTTCCAGGTGGGCAATGATGGGGTAGGTGTGCTGACTGTTTTTCAGGTTGAGGGGGGCAACCCGGGTCCAGCGGTTCTTGGCGGTTTCGATCAGGCCTTCGTCTTCCAGGCGGCGCAGGGCTTCCCGGATGGGAGTGCGGCTGACCCCGAGTTTCAGGGCCAGTTCCTGGTCCCGGATGTTTTCTCTGGGGGCCAGGGTGCCCTCGATGATCCAGGTCTTCAAAGTCCGGTACACTTCCTCTCTGGCAAGGGCACGTTTCAGAGGGGCCTGGTCTGCGGGGATGGGTGACATCTGCTTCAATGTAGCACATTCCCATTTTGTATCGTAATATGTAATATATTACTGAAGAGGGCAGGCGAGGAGCTGCTGCCCAGAGGTGAACGATGAACAAACACACATGGACCTTTGCAGGTGAGGCATGACCCTGACCCTCAGGCACTCCGATTTCAGGCTTGGATTTCTGGCCATTGTTCCATTGTGGATTGGTTTTCTGCCCTTTGCCATTTCCTATGCCCTGATCGCCCGTTCTGCTGGACTCTCCCTGTGGGAAACACAACTGATGAGCCTCACCGTTTTTTCTGGAGGCGCACAGTTCACAGCTGCAGGCATGTTCCTGCAACAGGCCAACATTTTCAGCATTGTGCTCACCACCTTTCTGCTCAATGCCCGTCACCTGCTGTACGGTCTTTCGGTCAGCCAGAACCTGAAGCTCTCCCCCCTTCAGAGAACCAAAGCAGCCTGGGTGCTCACCGATGAAGCTTTCGGGGTGACGGCCAACGCCCACTATCCCAGCTACGCCTACCTGATGGGTGCCAGCATGAGCGTTTTTGTGAGCTGGAACGTCTTCACCCTGGTGGGTGCCCTGCTGGGAAACAGCATTCCCGATCCCCTCAAATACGGGGTGGATTTTGTGTTCCCTCTGGCTTTCCTGGCCCTGCTGATGCCCACCCTCAAAGACCGTCCGGCCTTTCTGGTGGCTGGCTTCAGTGCTTTGCTGGCCCTGTTCCTGCAAAAAGCTCTGCATCTGCCAGGAGGGGTCAGTGTGCTGCTGGTGGGCATTCTGGGCAGTCTGCTGGGGGCCTTCCTCACGTACAGGGAGAAACCATGAATGCTGCCTTGACCATCCTGATGATGTTCCTGGTCACCTATGCCACCCGCCTTGCTGGCCTCAGTCTGGGCAATGCAAAAGTGCCTGGGTTCTGGTTGCACTTCCTGAAGTTCATTCCAGTCAGTGTGTTCACCGCTCTGGTGGTGCTGAATTTCGGCTCGGAAAACAGGGAACTCCCGGTTCGCCTGATCGCAGCGCTTGTGGCAGGAGGCGTGTTTTATTTTCACAGGCAACTCTGGAGCTGCATTCTGGTCGGGATGGTGGTGTTCTGGGGGCTCAGGACACTGCTCTGAGCCTCACGCTTCAACAGAAGAGCACCGGGCGAAAACCCGGTGCTGTTTCACTTGCAGTCAAAGCTTGCGAATGGTGTACGTGTTGTTGCTGTAACCGGCAGAAGGGCTGGTGTTGCACCCACTGCTGTAATACCTGGAGGTGACGGTCCATCCGCTGGGCAGGCTGGACAGGGCACACACTCCACTGAGCTGGGTCTTCCCAGCCGTGTTCACCAGATTGTAGGTGTTGTAGCGGTAACTGGCGTAAGCACTGGTGTTGCACCCACTGTTGAAATAATAGCCTGTGACCACCCATCCACTGGGCGGGTAGGTCACATCGCAGGCCCCATTGAAGGTGCTTCTGCCCGCGAGGTTCTCTATGGTGTAGGTGTTGTATTCGCTTCCTGCATACGGACTGGTTCGGCAACCATACGAATAATAAATGGAAGTGACTGCATGACCGGAAGGCAGGACCTGTGAAGAACAGATGGCCGTTCCCTGGGTGCTGATGTTCTGGGCTGGCTCTGCAGGAACTTGCTTGCCACATGCAGCGAGCAAAAGGCCCAGAGCGAACAGAAGTGGTTTTTTCATGGATCTCCATTCTGGATTTCGCACAGCATAAACCTGCCATCAGGGCCTGGGGTCAACCCTGATGGCTGTCAGGAACTGTCTGACAGGAGGTCAAACCCTGACGGTCATTCTGGTGCTGTGTCTGCGAAAACCGATCACATCGTATGTAGAAATGTAACAATTTTGCATCAATGAATTCCAGGTCTTTCTTCTGGGGATTCTCCCTGGACAATGTCCATGAGGGGGTGCACAACAGGATGCTCTTCATTTTCATCCCAGAGATCCACTTCTGGTTTTGAACCAATTTTATTGATCCAATTCAAGTCGAGCTGGAACGGTACACATTGACTCGGTTCAGCAATCGGAAGAACTGAGGTGTTCAAAGTGCAACTGGACACCACCTGCAGAAAAACACCCGGAAATTTTTGTCACACATGTTACAAAAGTGTAATTGTTAGGGCTAGAATGGAGGGCATGCGGAATGAGATGCTGTTTTCCACAAAGACGCCTTCCACTTCATTTCACGTCTCAACACGTCCCCTGAAGTGGGCTGGCAAACCTTCTGAGCAGATCTGTCCTGTCGTGTGCTGGAATGGCACTTTCTCCCTGATCTTCTTCCTGCACCTCTGAATGTCCTCCCATCCTTCTCCCCTGAACCGCTCTGCAAGACCCTCCATGCCCCATCCAGTCCTCAAGCATCTCCAGAACTTGCTCCTGCTCGATACATCCACCGTGTGCAGCCTGTTTATGCTGCTGACCGTTGGGTTTTCAGTGGCCCAGATGCATCCAAATCACCCACATTTCTCCTGGATCTGGGGAGGCCTGATGGGAATTTTGCTGGGCCTCCGACGGATGGCTTCAAAGAGAAGGTCACAGAGAAAACTCTACATTTCAGACACACTTCTTGCTCTGGGATGGACCCTTTATGGACTGGTGATGCCTCTGGGCAATGGACTGTCAGCAGCAACCACCCTCCTGATGGTGTCCAGTTTGCACGTCCTGGGTCAGCCTGGAGCTTCGCTCAAACAAAATGCCATCCACCTGTCCCCTCTGTTCTTTCTGTTGGCTCAACTGCTTTTGCGTCTGCCTGACCACCCGGATCATCTGGCCCTGGGGATCTTGCTTGCAGGGTGGAGTGGAGGTCTTCTGCTGATTCAGCAGCACCTGCGCCACAACCGAAAACAGGCCCTGGTACGTGAGCGCAGCCAGCACCAGGCCTTCAGACAACTTCAGGAGGCACACGACCAGTTGCAGCTCAAAAACGAGCACCTGCAACACTCCAGGAAACGTCTGCAACAGGCCCTGAAGTCCAGCCAGCAACTGGCCTCCACAGACGCCCTCACAGGGTGCCTCAACCGAAGGGGCATGATGCGACACCTGAAACAGCACTTTGCTCCTCAAACGCTTCAGGGTGCACTGCTGATGCTGGACCTGGACCACTTCAAGAAAATCAACGACCAGCACGGACATCCCTTTGGCGATCTGGTGCTGAAAACCATGGTGCAGCGCATAGAAATGCTCATCCGTACCGGGGATGTGGTTGTCAGGTACGGCGGAGAAGAATTCCTGTGCATTCTCCCAGATGCCTCACTTGATGACGCTTGCACCCTCGCTGAACGCCTGCGCCAGATGGTGGCCTGTGCTCCGGTGGTGGAGGATGGCCATTCCCAGTGGGTCACGGTGTCCATCGGGGTGACGGTTTTTGATGCGCAAGAAGAGCTTCAAACGGCCATTGAACGGGCAGATCAGGCCATGTATCAGGCCAAAGGCTCAGGACGCAATCGGGTGAAGGTCCTTTCCCCAACAGCAAGAAAACCCCTCAGGACAGTTCCTCCTGCAATGTCCTGAAGGTTGCACGGTTGCGCCCGGCATGTTTGCTCTCATAGAGGGCCTCGTCGGCCTTTTTGATCAGGGAGTGGGGAGTCACGTCATCATGGTCTTGCACGATGGCACTGATCACCCCGATGCTGAGGGTGACGTGTGAGGCCACTTTTGAGAATGCATGCGGCAGATTGAGCAGATGCAGCTCATTTTGCATGCGCTGAACCAGCAACTCTGCCTGCTCGGGTCCGGTGTTGGGGAGCACCATGGCGAATTCCTCTCCCCCATAGCGGGCCACCACATCTCCTGCCCGCCTGAACATGGCTTTCAGCATGGCCCCCACCTGCCTGAGGCACTGGTCCCCTTCCGGGTGGCCGTAGTTGTCGTTGTACAGCTTGAAAAAATCGATGTCACAGAGGATCAGGGTGAGGTACTGGTTGCTGCGCCGGGCCCGGCGGATCTCCAGGGCAAACAGCTCATCGAAGTGACGGCGGTTGGAAAGTCCGGTCAGACCGTCCTGGGTGGCCAGACGGGTCAGCATCTCGTTGGCCTCTGCGAGTTCTCGGGTGCGTTCGAGGATGCGCTGCTCCAGCACTGCATTGGCTTCTCTGAGTTGCTCGGCCTGCAGGGCATTTTCGGCGTAAAGGCGGGCATTGGAGAGGGTGAGGCCCGCGCGGTCTGCCAGGTTCTGCAGGAGGGTCTGGTCCTCGGTGGTGTAGGGCCGATCCTGCTCCAAACGCATCAGGGTGATGGCTCCTGTGACCCGCCCATGCACCCGCATGGGCACGGACATGGCCGCATACACTTCATGGGTGTCAAAAAATGGAGCCAGTTCCTGCTTGAAACGGTAACGGTTCTGGCTGGCCACCATGTTGTTGAGCACCACTGCTTCACCTGAGCGGAAAACCTCTCCACTGAGCCCGGTGTTCACGCTCAGCAGGCGGTCTCCCATCAGGAATTGCACCTGCTCACGCACTCGGGGATCTTCATGGTACACGGCTGCAAGGTGAGTGAATCCTGGTTTTTCAGAGAGTTGCACAACCATGCACATGTCCCCGATCAGGCGCACCAGATTACGGGTGATGGCCCCCAGGGCAGCATCTGGAACAAGCCCCACATCGGCGAGTTCCCGGGACACCCGATCCAGAATCTCCATGCGGTACAGGCGCTCGGTCCTTTCTTGCTCCACCCTTTTTTGCTCGGAGATGTCCATGGTCGCCCCGATCATGCGGGCAGGGTTGCCCTGCGGGTCTCGCAGAACCACACCCCGGTCGTACACGTCGGCATAACTGCCGTCTGCTTTGCGCATCCGGTACTGCTGGGACCAGATGGGACCCGATCCTGCAATGGCAAAACGAAGGCTGCGACGAACCTCTTCACGGTCCTCTGGATGCACCAGGTTTTCCCAGTGGTCCACGTGGGCAGGTGCCTCCCTGTGTCCGAACACGACTGAAAAGTTATCGTTCCACCACAGGGTGTCGGTCTGCAGGTTCCATTCCCACATCACATCGCTGGTGACCCGTGAGACAATCTCGAAACGTTCATGGCTTTCCCGCAGGTCTTTTTCGGACTGCATGCGCACGGTCACATCCCGCAGGAACATGATCACACTGTCTTCGTTTAAGGAAACCACCCTGGACTCAAAGGTGCGCAGCCCGTGGGCGGGATGGCGGAATTCCATTTCATAGGTCTGCATGCCATATCCCGAGCGCGCCCAGCTGATCGCCTGCATGGTCTGGTCGATGCTTTTTGAGGTGAGCATTTCATGGATGCGTTTGCGCAAAAGGGCTTCTGGTCTGGAGGGCCAGTTGGCCTGTTCTCCGATGCTCACATCCAGAATCATGCCTTCAGGCGAAAGACGAAAAACAATGTCTGGGAGGGCTTCCAGAATGGCACGGTTTCGGGCCTCTGAGGTTTCAAACGCCCGAATGGACTTCTCTTTCTGTTGTGAAGCCACTTTCACGGCTTCCTCGGCCCGGTGAAACAGCAGCAGCATGGCCCTTTGCAATATGACTGCTGTCAGGAGAATCACAATCTCGGTCAGCCAGATGGATGCAGGAGGATGGCGGAATTCAAAATGCAGCACCTTCAACTGCTGCAACACCAGCACGGTCAGGACACCGCCCAGAGCCAGGCCCGTGTACCAGACTGCAGCTTTCCTGCCCAGCAGGGCGAAGCTTCCACCAATCAAAAGCACCCACGCTCCCAGCAAGGGCGAGAACACCCCTGTGGTGCTCGCCATGAACACCAGCAGCATCAGGCCCATGCCACCAAGCGCAATGACACTGGTCCAGAAAAGCGGGGCTTTCTTGTTCTGCAGGTAGACCACAGCACTGAGGGCACCGAGCAGGAGCATTCCAGCAAACCACAACCATGAGGTGTAGGAGTCGTAGATGAATTGCAGGGCCCCGAGCGCCGCAATCACTTCAAAGAGCAGGACCACCATCCACGGGGACAGTCTGGGCTGGGCGGGGGTTGCGGGAATGGCCATGCGCAAGATCACCTGACTCCTGGGAATAAAAGGCGGCTGGACACAGAGGAAAGGGCCAGGGTTGGAAACGTCAATCTGGTGATCCCAATTGTAACCTGTCAGGTGCAGTTTGTTCTTCATGCATCGGGGGAATCCCTTACACAGCTGGTCCAACTGGTCCCACTGCTCCCTGAAACACCATGTGAACTGGGCCAGAAGAACATTCTTCTGGCCCAGGAAATGCAGTCACCTCAGGTTCAGCCCGGGACCCAGCCTTGAGGGGTCCTGATCTGTTCGTTTCAGTGGATCAGGGTGTTTTCGTTCAAATGGGATTGCCATAGATGATGTTGAAGCCCAGTCGATACTGTCTGAGGTCCTGTGTCGAGGTCACCAGAAGCCTGAATTTGTAGGACGACGCTGGATCGGAAACCACGGTGGAGCCTGGAGCAGGAAGCATCCAGTAATCCCTGACCTTCAGGACACCAGAGCTGTAGCTCATGATGGCCCAGGCGGGAACCACATAGGTGGCCTGTGGTTGCACCTGCACTTCTTCGGTGGTGGACAGGGAGGAGGGGGTCTGGCTGCAGGCAGCAAGGGCCAGGGGGAGCAGAATCAGGCCGAGCATCAACTTCAGTTTTTTCATCAACAGTACCTCTTTGGCTCCCGTCTTGTGGAAGGGGGAGGGAGTGGGTGATTCAAAAGCTGCGATGGGGATGCATTTCAGCTGAAACAGTTTTAAGCGCTTAAATTTAAGCTATCAAATTTGTAACAATTCTGTCAAGATGCATCGGCTGGATGGTGCCCGATCTTGTGCCTGCTGTACAATTGCATGGTTCGACTTTTTGCTTACAGAACACAAAAAGAGAGATTTGGCCTGGCTCGCAAGAAACAGAATCTGAAGCGGCAACCACCCGGACCCATCCTCAAGAAACCGCAGATCAATAAACCAGTTCAATTTTGATTTCTGATCACGAGACACAGGTGGTCGTCTGGAAGGCATCAGGAGGTGTTCTGGACAGGATGTTTACTTCGTCTTTTTGAAAAGTGTTCCCCTTTCAGGGATCTTGCCTGTTGTGTCATCAAGACTTTCAGTTCAAATACCCTTCCTGCATGAGATCAGGGGCAGTAAAATCGCAGACTCTTTTTTGACAGATTTCACGTCTGGTCCATACGTGCAAACGTTTGCTCTACATCTGGCCCCGAAATGAGTTAAAGTGAAAATCAGTCCACATGGTTTGGTTTTTTGGTCACCTTGAACAGCCTTTCTGGCCCTCCACGGAAATCCACCCTGCTGCATTGCGGGTGTTCTCAGCCCTTTCAGTGCTCAGGCCTTCTTCGTTTCGATCCCACCGGATTCCAGGATGGTGTTTTGCAGGCACCTCCAGATCAACTGAAAGCAGGAAGTGAGTTATGACCAGAACACCAGGTAAAGCACCAGGCAAATATGCCACCATTCAGGATGTTGCTGCGCGCGCAGGGGTCTCACCGTCTACAGTTTCCTATGTGCTGAGCGGGAAACGCAGCATCAGTGAGAGCACCCGCCAGAAGGTGCTGCAGACCATCGAGGAGATGAACTACACCGCAAGCAGTCTGGGACAGCGCATGCGTCAGGGCAAAACCCAGAGCATTGGGGTGGCCAGTCCAGCCCTGAGGGCCAACGACTGGAGTCTCCCAGAGTTCTTCGGGTCCATTGCTGCGGCAGCAGGGGTGCATGATTACACAGCAGGGTTTTTTGTGGACCGCAGCCCCCAGCAGCTTGTGGAACTGGGCAAGAGCAGGTTTGTGGATGGGTTTCTTTTGATTGACACCACGGCAGAGGACCCCAGGGTGGAGGCCCTCAAGAAAAACCACATTCCCTTTGTGGTGATTGGTCGCGTGCAGGACAACACTGGCATCACATACGTGGATTTCGAGTTTGAAGAGTTGATGCAGGCTGCCTTCAAACATCTGGTGGAGCTCGGACACAAAAAGATCGCCTATCACCGCCTGCCTCCCCGCACAAAGCAGGACATCAACAACGGTTTTTACATTGAAGACAGCTACCGGCGGGCTTGCCAGGAGTTCAACATCGAGGTGGTCGAGCAGATCGTCCCAATGTACCGGGATGAGGCGTTCACAGCCACGCTGGATTTGCTGGACCGGCATCCTGATGTCACCGCCATCATTGCCCACAACCACATCGAGACCCTGCATGCCCTTCACGAGCGCCATGTGCGGGTGCCAGAAGAGGTTTCGGTCATTGGCATCACCACGGCAGTGGCTGCTGAGGGGTGCATTCCCCCTTTAACCAGTGTGGATGTGCCCATTTCCATCATGACCAAACTGGCGGTGGACCAGCTGATTCGCATCATTGGAGGGGAGGCCCCTCTGGACAATGTGATCATGCCTGCAAAGCTGATCCCCAGAAAAAGCACGTCGGCTCCGATGGAAAGCAAGCTCGGGAACGCCGAAGTCAAGGGTTTTTGAACTGCGTCTGACGCAGGGCGATCAGCATTCAGTCATCAGCTTTCAGCAAAAGATTCTTTGATGCTGTCGTGGCAGGCAAAGGAAGGGTCACGTTGTTCTGGAGAGCAAAGGACGTTTTCTAACTTCCTGGAGAACCACAGTTGTTTTTGTGCTGACCGCTGACGGCTGATGGCTGACAGCTTTCCCAGGCAACAATGCCCTTTGAAGCAACTTTGGACTCACGCTGGCACTGCTTACAGCCTCTTGACAATCGAATCGATTCGATATTACGATGGAACCAACCAAAAAACCGCAGGCAACACGCGAGGTGCGTCGAGCCAGGCCCTGATTTTGCTGCCCTGCTGGGCAAGGAGGCTTTCAACATCGAATCGATTCACCAAACCTGCTGGTCTGCAAGGTCCCCATACCCCTCTGCTTCCCGTGCTGTAAAGACCCCCTTTCTCCCTTCCACGAGGTCAAGATGAAGTTCACCGATGGAAACTGGCTGCTGCAGCCAGGGATCAAAGCCCATTACCCTGCCGAAGTCTTCGAGGCGGAAAACAAAGGGCAGGAGCTTGAACTGTACGCTCCCACCCGCCACATCCGTCACCGGGGGGACACCCTCGAAGGTCCTGTGCTGACCATCCGCCTGTCCTCTCCTATAGAAGACGTGATCCGGGTTCGCATCAG
Organism: Deinococcus cellulosilyticus NBRC 106333 = KACC 11606; assembly: GCF_007990775.1. NCBI lineage: Bacteria > Thermotogati > Deinococcota > Deinococci > Deinococcales > Deinococcaceae > Deinococcus > Deinococcus cellulosilyticus. The sequence continues at coordinate 123,586 of NZ_BJXB01000012.1, forward strand.
CCACTTTGAGGGGGTCAACAATCCAGGCCCTCACTTTCCCCTCTTTGCAGAGGACAGCGGTCCCACCATTGACCTGAACGGCCAGTTTGCCACCCTGACCGCAGGAAAACTGACCGCCCGGGTGAACCGCAAAAACTACGGAATTGAGTTTCTTGCCGATGGCAAAGTGGTGACCCGCAGCCCATCCCGGGGCACCGGATACATCAAGAGTGAAAAAGAGGGTGCTTTCGTTCATGAGCAGCTGACCCTGGGTGTGGGCGAACTGGTCTACGGCCTCGGTGAACGTTTCACCTCCTTCATCAAAAACGGCCAGACCGTGCAGATCTGGAACCGTGACGGGGGCACCGGAAGCGATCAGGCCTACAAAAACGTCCCGTTCTACCTGACCAACCACGGCTATGGTGTGTTTGTGAACCAGCCCGAGCAGGTGGACTTTGAGGTTGCCAGCGAGAAGGTTTCACGGGTGCAGTTCAGCGTTCCTAGTGAGAGCCTGGAATACTTCGTGATTTACGGCCCCAGCCCCAAAGAGATTCTGGAGAAATACACCCAGCTCACCGGCAAGCCTGCATTGCCTCCTGCATGGAGTTTCGGGCTGTGGCTCACCACCTCTTTCACCACCAGTTATGACGAGGGCACTGTCAACAGCTTCCTGGACGGCATGGCAGAGCGAGACCTGCCCCTGTCGGTGTTCCACTTTGACTGCTTCTGGATGCGGGCTTTCAGGTGGTGCGATTTCGAGTGGGACCCGGAAGTGTTCCCCGATCCCGAAGCCATGCTGCAACGCCTGCATGATCGGGGCCTGAAGGTCTGCGTGTGGATCAACCCCTACATTGCCCAGCGCTCTCCCCTCTTTGCTGAGGCCGCCAGCAAGGGTTATCTGCTGAAACGCAAAGATGGCAGCGTGTGGCAGTGGGACCTCTGGCAACCGGGCATGGGCATTGTGGATTTCACCAACCCAGAAGCCTGCCTGTGGTTTGCAGCCCACATGAAGCGCCTGACCCGCATGGGCGTGGACAGCTTCAAAACCGATTTCGGTGAGCGCATTCCCACCGAGGATGTCGCCTGGTTTGATGGCAGTGATCCCGAGAAGATGCACAACTTCTACCCCTACCTGTACAACAGGGTCGTTTTTGAGGCCCTGCAGGAGGAAACCGGAGAGGCGGCACTCTTCGCCCGGTCTGCAACTGCCGGATGCCAGCAGTTCCCGGTGCACTGGGGCGGCGACTGCGACTCGACCTTTGAAAGCATGGCCGAGAGCCTGCGTGGCGGCCTGTCCCTGACCCTTTCTGGCTTCGGATTCTGGAGCCATGACATTGGCGGATTTGAAGGCATGCCGCCGGCTGAACTGTACAAACGCTGGATTGCCTTTGGCCTGATGAGCTCCCACAGCCGTCTGCACGGGTCCACGAGTTACCGGGTGCCCTGGCTCTTTGATGATGAAGCGGTGGATGTGCTGCGCCACTTTTCCAGCCTGAAAAACCGCCTGATGCCCTACCTGTTCCAGGAGGCCGTGCACACCCACAAAACCGGCATCCCCATGATGCGGGCCATGATGCTGGAATTCCCTCAAGATCCAGCCTGCCACACACTCGACAGGCAGTACATGCTGGGCTCTTCCCTGCTGGTGGCTCCGGTCTTCAACCCTGACAGCGTTGCCGAATACTACGTCCCTGAAGGGATCTGGACGGATCTCTTCACCGGAAGAACAGTGCAGGGGGGTCGCTGGGTGCGTGAGCAGCATGACTTCATGAGCATGCCTCTGCTGGTGAAACCTGGAACCCTTCTGGCCTCTGGCAGCGTTGAAACCCGTGCCGACTATGACTTTGGCGATGAGGCTGTGCTCACCATCTACCAGCTTGATGATGGTCAATCTGCCAGTGCCACTGTGCCCACCCTGTCTGGTGAGGTGGACTACACCATCACCGTTACCCGTGAAGGGGACGCTTACCGGGTCAAGCACACTGGAAACGTGCGCCCCTACACCCTGAAGGTCGCTGGAAGCGATCAACCTGTAAGGGTCCTCACCACTGAAGCTGTTCCCGTCTGACCGATCAGGTGGGCTGGACTTTCCCAGCCCACCTTCTGTTGTTGCAGGTGGTTGGGTGTCTTCTGTCCCTCAAAAACCGAAATCGTTTTGCGACGGAAAGATGACAAAAATGAGTTCCAGAGGCGGTTGTGAGCGCGAACATACAGCATTGCCACAATTGACAATCGAACCGTTTCGATAGTATCCTTTGGACAGACTCAACAAACACAAAACGGCCAGAGATTTCACGCTGGGCCAGAAAAGTGGGCCAACCTGACTGCCCCTGGACAGCCCTTTCACCCCTGAACAAGGAGGCAGGAAAATGCAGATGGAACGCACCATCCCCGCCGAAAAGAAAGTCAAAAAAGGTCTCTGGCGCACCCTTGTTGATCAGAAGTACCTGCTCTTCATGAGCGTCCCCTTCGCCATTCTGGTCTTCATTTTCAGTTACATCCCCATCTGGGGCTGGACCATGGCCTTTCAAAAATACCGTCCGTCCAGGAGTTTCTTTGAACAGGAATGGGTGGGTTTTGACAACTTCGTCAAGATGTTTCAGGACCCCAACTTCTACCTGGCCCTGAAAAACACCCTGGGGATGAGCATTCTTGGGCTTCTGATCGGATTCACCATGCCCATCATTTTCGCCCTGATGCTCAACGAGCTCAGAAACGGAATGTTCAAACGCTTTGTGCAGACTGTTTCTTACCTCCCCCACTTCGTGAGCTGGGTGGTGGTGTCAGGTCTGGTGTACAAAATGCTCTCCACAGACGATGGTCCAGTCAACCAGCTGATTGCCATGTTCGGATACGAAAAAGTGCAGTTCATGGCCAAGAGCGAATACTTCTGGCTGATCGTGGTGCTCGCAGACCTCTGGAAAGAACTCGGCTGGAACACCATCATCTACCTGTCTGCCATCACGGCCATCGACCACAGCCTGTATGAAGCCGCCAAAGTCGATGGAGCAAACCGCTGGCAACTGATGCGGCACGTGACCCTGCCTGGAATTTCCAGCGTCATCATCATCCTGCTGGTGCTGTCCATCGGGCACCTGATCGCCATCGGGTATGAAAAACAGATGCTGCTTGGCAACCCCCTGGTCAGTGATGCCAGTCAGGTGCTGGACCTCTACGCCCTGAAATACGGCATCGGGCAGAACAACTTCTCCTTCGGAACTGCCATTGCCGTGGTCAACAGTGTGGTGGGTGTGTTGCTGCTCTTCACCGCCAACGGCTTCTTCAAGAAACGCACAGGAGAAAGCGTCATATGAGCCACTCCCCTTACCGAAACGGTTTCCAGAAACCTTCCATCTCTGACCGCATCATCGACATTGCCATTGTCATCGTGATGGTTCTTGTGGTGATCGTGACCCTCTACCCCTTTCTGAACGTGCTGGCCGTGAGCTTCAACTCCTCTTCGGACACCGTGAAGGGTGGCGTGACCATCTTCCCCAGGGAATTCACCCTGGACAACTACAAGACCATCTTTTCCTTTGGGACCATTCCACATGCCTTTTTCATCAGTGTGGCCCGCACCGTGCTCGGAACCATCTTGAGCCTCTTTGCCTGCTCCATGGTGGCTTACGTGCTCTCCCGCAAGGATTTTGTGTTCCGTCACTTCCTCTCCCGCTACCTCGCCATCACCATGTACATCTCTGGTGGTCTGGTGCCTTTCTTCATCCTGATCCGGGACCTGCAACTGATGAACACCTTCACGGTGTACATCCTGCCCGGCATCGTCAACGTTTTCTTCATCTTCATGATCCGTTCCTTCATTGACGGCCTGCCCTACGAACTTCAGGAATCTGCCAAGCTGGACGGAGCCAATGATTTCACCATCTTCTGGCGGGTGATCCTGCCGCTGTGCAAGCCTGTTCTTGCCACTGCAGCCCTCTTCATTGCGGTGGGCCAGTGGAACTCCTGGTTCGACACCTACCTGTTCAACGGCTCCAACCCAGACCTTTCAACCTTGCAATTCGAGCTGATGAAAATCCTGCAGTCCACCCAGACCGGACAGGATGCCGTGAACAGCAACGACATGGCGCGCAACATGCAACAGGTGAGCCCCGAATCCATCAAGATGGCCATCACCATGGTCACCACCCTGCCGATTCTGCTGGTGTACCCCTTCCTGCAACGCTACTTCGTCGCTGGCATGACACTGGGTGCCGTCAAAGGCTGAAGTCCAGGCTCCCTCCACCTGATCGTTTCACTCGCAAAGGTCCCCCCATTCAGGGGGGTTTTTCCAGAGGTTTAAATGTCAACGCGACTCCATTACACACAACCTGCAAGCTGCTGGAATGAAGCCCTCCCCATCGGCAATGGACGGCTGGGAGGAATGGTTCACGGTGGCATCCAGGCAGAACGCATTGACCTGAACGAATGCACCCTCTGGTCCGGTTTCCCCAGAGACGACATCAACTACGATGCCCGAAGGCACCTCAAAAAAGTTCGGGAATTGCTCGCCAGTGGAGAGCACTGGGAGGCCCAGCAGCACATTGAACGCCACATGCTGGGAAGGTCTCCAGAGGCGTATCAACCCCTTGGAGCCCTGCACATTCGTTCGAGCAGTGAAGCAGAAACAGCAGCCTACCAGAGGGTCCTTTCACTGGACACGGGCCTGCACACTGTGCAGTACCAGCTTGAAGGGACAATGGAACTTCGAGAGGCCTTTGTCAGTCACCCGGATCAGATCCTGGCTTTCCGATGGATGGCAGAAGAAGGGGATTTGCCAGACCTGCAACTCACCCTGGAAACCCCCCATCCTCATACCGTGCAGGCGGAAGGATCTTCCCTGCTTCTGAAGGGCCAGTTGCCGAGCCGGGTGGTGGACAATTATTTCCAGGACCATCCCGCACCTGTGCTGTACGAGAATGAACTGGGTTTGAGGTTTTGCTGCCTGATGCAGGTGCAGGCTGAAGGGGGAGCCGTTGTCCCCTCTGGCGAGGGTCTGATGATTCGGGGGGCCAGAAGTTTCACCCTGCTGCTCACAGCGGCATCCAACCATCAGGGCTGGAAAGTCATGCCTGATCCTGAAGATCCACGTCCTGAAGCAAAATGCAGAGGGATTCTGGAAAGGGCCGCTCAAAAAACCTGGGATGAACTGAAAGCACGTCATGTGCAGGACCACCAGAACCTGTCTGGTCGGGTCACCCTGGATTTGAAAACCGCCAAAAGCAGAAGTGAAATTCCCACCGACCAGCGTCTGGTGGAGTACAGATCAGGACAGCCTGATCCTGAACTGGAAGCCCTGTATTTTCAGTATGGACGTTACCTGCTGATCGCCAGTTCCCGGGAAGGGGGAGAACCTGCGAACCTGCAGGGCATCTGGAACCCTCATGTGACCCCGCCCTGGTGCAGCGACTACACCATCAACATCAACACCCAGATGAACTACTGGATGGCGGAAAGTTGCAACCTCAGTGCGTGTGCGCTGCCGCTCTTTGACTTGCTGGCCGACCTGTCTGAGGCTGGAAAGCGCACTGCACGCATTCACTATGGGGCCAGAGGCTGGGCGGCCCACCACAACACCGACCTCTGGCGCATGACCACCCCCACCAATGGAAACGCAACCTGGGCTTTCTGGCCGATGGGGGGCGCATGGCTTTCCCGTCACCTGTGGGAACACTTTCTGTTCACCCGTGATGAAGCCTTCCTGCGAAACCGTGCCCTGCATGTGATTGCCGGAGCCAGCCGTTTCCTGCTGGACTGGATGGTGGAACAACAGGATGGGATGCTGGGCACCTCGCCTTCCACCAGTCCAGAGAACCTGTTCCTGGATGAAGAAGGCAACCGTTGCGCGGTCAGCCAATCCACAGCCATGGATCTGGGCATCATCAGGGATGTCCTTTCCTTCACACTGCAGGCCTGCGAACTGCTGGACACAGAACCTGAACTTCAAACCGAGATCCGCCATGCCCTTCCTCGACTTGCCCCTTTCAGGGTGGGTTCAAGGGGTCAGGTGCTGGAATGGGACCAGGAGTTTAAAGAGGCAGAAAAAGGCCACCGTCACATGTCACACCTTTATGGCCTGCATCCTGCGGATCTCTTTGATGAGACCCTCAAAAATGCAGCCCGTGTGACCCTCTCAGAGCGCATGGCGCATGGCAGTGGTCACACCGGATGGAGTGCTGCCTGGACCGCGAACCTATACGCCAGACTGCAGGACAGCGAAAAAGCCTACGGCATGCTGCACAAACTGCTGACACATTCCACCCTCCCCAACCTGCTCGATGACCACCCTCCTTTCCAGATCGATGGCAATTTCGGAGGGGCTGCAGCCATCGCAGAAATGCTGCTGCAAAGTCACGGAGGGGTCATTCACCTGCTGCCTGCCCTCCCTGCCAACTGGCCGTCTGGCCAGGTCAGGGGCCTGAAAGCGCGTGGAGGTTTCACAGTCAGCCTGAGCTGGGAAAATGGAGCACTGACTTCTGCAGAAATCGAATCCAGCTTTCCGTGTACAGCACAGGTGCGTTACGGGCACACCATTCGGGACCTGAGCTGGAAGGCTGGAGAGCAAAAAAGTTTACAGTTCACCGTTTACAGTTGACTGTCTCACAAGCCTTTTCTGTGAACTGTCGCCTGTAAACTGTCCACTTCTTCAAAAGGAGAACCCACATGATTGACCTCGGCATGAAAAAAATCCCTTACGGCGGCGACTGGAACCCTGAACAGTGGGAGCGCGAAATCTGGGACCAGGACATCGAGATGTTCAAAGAGGCCGGGATTGACCTCCTGACCATCAATGTGTTTGCCTGGACCCGACTGCAACCCAGCGAGGAGACCTACGATTTTTCGCTGCTGGATGAAATGCTGGCCCTGCTCAAAGCGAATGGCATGCTGGCCTGCATGGCCACGTCCACGGCTGCTCACCCGGCCTGGATGGCAACAAAATACCCGGACATCCTGCGGGTGGATTTTCAGGGACGCAAACGCAAGTATGGAGACCGACACAACTCCTGCCCCTCCAGTCCCACTTACCGCCACTTTGCCCCCAGACTGGCCGAAGAACTTGCAAAACGCTACAAAGACGAGGACACCATTGCCCTGTGGCATGTTTCCAATGAGTACACCGGGATCTGCTACTGCGAGAACTGCGAAAAGTCCTTCAGGGCCTGGCTGAAAAACCGCTACCAGACCCTGGACGCCCTGAACCAGGCCTGGAACACCACCTTCTGGAGCCAGACCCTCACCGACTGGGATGAGATTGTGGTGCCGAACCAGCTCACGGTGCAGTGGGCTGAACGTGGCATGTGCCAGCAGGGCCTGGTGCTGGATTACACCCGCTTCAACTCGGACAACCACCTGGAGTGTTACACCCTGGAACATGAGGCCATCCGAAAACACATCCCAGATGCTGTCATCACCACCAACCTGATGGGGGCTTACAAACAGTACAATTACCGCGACTGGGCGAAAAAGATGGACGTGGTGAGCTGGGACTGTTACCCCTCCCCCACCCAGCCTTACTCCCACACGTCGCTGATCCATGACCTGATGCGTGGCATCAAGGACGGGCAGCCTTTCCTCTTGATGGAGCAGACCCCGAGCCAGACCAACTGGCAACCTTACAACTGGGTGAAACGCCCCGGGCAGATGCGTCTGGGAAGTTATCAGGCGGTGGCGCACGGTGCGGATTCGGTGCTGTTCTTTCAGATGCGCCAGTCTGTTGGAGCCTGTGAGAAATTCCACGGGGCAGTGATTGACCACACGGGCCGAAACGACACCCGTGTCTTCAGGGAAGTGGCAGCTCTGGGAGCAGAGTTGCAGAAACTGGGTCCTGATCTGATTGGTTCAACCCTGGACAGCGAGGTGGCCCTGTGGTTCGACTGGGACAGCTGGTGGGCCTCAGAAAATTCTGCCGGTCCCAGTGTGGACCTGCATTACATGAATCAGGTCTCCCGGTATTACAGTGCCTTCAACCGGGCTGGAATTCAGGTGGATGTGGTGGGTCCGGGTTCAGACCTTTCAAAATACCGTCTGCTGGTGACTCCGGTGATGTACCTGCTGCACCCTGAGGATGTGGAGGCTGTGACCTCCTTCGTGCAAAACGGTGGAACGCTGGTCAGCAGTTTCCTGACCGGAGTGGCAGATGCCAGTGACCGCGTGTTCAGAGGGGGTGCCCCTGGTCCTCTGCGAGAGGTGTTCGGGCTGTGGAGTGAGGAAATCGACGCCCTGCCTCCTGGGCAGAAAAACAGCATCGTGATGCAGGCTGATCTGGGCGGTTTATCTGGAACCTATGAATGCAACCTGCTTTTTGACCTGTTGCGCCTGGGTGGTGCAGAGGTGCTGGCCACTTACGGCTCTGATTTCTATGCAGGCCATCCTGCCCTCACCCGCAACCTTTATGGCAAGGGCACAGCCTATTACGTGGCGACCAGTCCTGAAGAGGCTTTTCTGCAAGGTCTGGTGCACCACCTCTGTCAGGAAGCCCACTTGAAGCCTGTCCTCGAAAACCTGCCGACGGGTGTGGAAGCCACCCGTCGCAGCAAGGGAGGTCGGGACTTCCTGTTCCTGCTCAACCACAATGCAGCAGAAGTTGAAGTCAACCTCGGCAGCAGGAGCCTTCAAAACCTGCTGAACGATCAGCACCTTTCTGGCACCCTCACCCTGAAGCCCCGCGATGTGATTGTGGCTGAAGAGGTTCCTGTTCTGGCCTGAGCAGGGTCAGCAGTGTGGTGCCCAGTTTTTTCAGACCCCCTGACCTCAATGGATCAGGGGGTCTGTTTGGTGGTCTGTACAGCAAGCAAACCAGAACCGTCATCCATCACATGGGCAATCAGAGACGGAACACCAAAATTCTCTTCCAGGTCAAGGAAAAAGCCGAATCCTGAAACCAATGCTTCACAGACGGCTGGTCCTCATGCTGAAGCCAGCATCAATGCCGACATCCCTGTGCCTGAACACAACTGCAGGTGTCAAAGGGAGAGGTGCACTGGTCCAGAAACAGTCCTTTGTGATTTCAACCCATCTCCTGCCCTTCTGACCAGAAAACACCCAGCCCGCTCCATGCAGCCAACCAGGACAACCCCTACCGCACCTGCCACATTCACTGGTCATCTTTCTCTTTGATCAGGCCCTCTGGACCCCCCTGAGGGCACTGGTTTTGAATGGCCTGTGGAGCAGTTTCTTTTCAGGTCCCAGCAGAATGTTCTGGCTCAGAACTTGGTCAGGGAAACCTCTTACCTGCCTTTCTGAGATCTGTCATTTCGTGCCCAATGGTTTATTCTGAAGATCAGACCTCCTGCTCTGATGGCCCACAATCTGGAACCTCACACCCATAAATGAGGACAGAAGATGCGATTTCACAAGCTCCTTGCATTCCCATTCCTTCCCATCCACAGGGAGAAAGGCCACCCATGACCCGCAAGGTTGCTGTGCTGATGGAGTACTTCCATCCTTATCACACCACCATCCTGGCTGGCATTCGCTCCCAGCTGGACCAGGAGGGGATGGTTTGCACGGCGGTGATCGGGCGTTTTTTGAATGCCCCATCTGCCAATTTCAGGCAGGCCAATCAGGTGTATGGTCTGGTGCAACCAGAAGAATACGATGGCCTGATCGTCTTTGCCATGTCGATGGGGGTTCACTGTACGGACGGTGATTTGCAGGAATTCGTCCACCGTTTCCGCCCGATGCCGACGGTGTGCCTGGGCCGAACCGTTGAGGGTGCCCCCAGCGTGCTGATCGACAACCGTTCAGGGATGGAGGCCCTGCTGGACCATCTGGTGTTGAACCGTGGCTTCAGAAGTTTTGTGTTTGTGCGGGGCATTCGAGGGCTTCTCGATTCCGATGTGCGGGAAGGCATTTTCAGGGAAAAAATGCAGCAATATGGGCTCGATGTTCCAGAGCATCACTATCTGACCGGGAATTTTGCCTTCCATGACACCCAGGTGGCCCTGGAGCAACTGCTGAAAATCACCCGGGATTTTGATGTGGTGGTGTGCGCCAACGACGAAATGGCCCAGGCGGCCATTGACACCCTCAGTCGCAATGGCTTGATCGTTCCAGATCAGGTGGCGGTCACGGGTTTTGACGACAGCGAGGAGTTTCAGCATGTGGTACCGGCCCTCACCACCGTCAGACAATCCTTCTTTGAACAGGGCAGGCAGGCGGTTCGCACCCTGATGAAGGTCATGCAGGGGCCCCAGGACGAAACTGTGGTCCATGTTCCCTGTGAACTGGTCATCCGGGAGTCGTGCGGCAACTCTGCAATTCAGGGGCAGGATCTGGTGGCTGGAAAGACCTTTTCGCCGGTCAATGGCCCTGAGCTGCAACAGCGGGCACTTGAGCAGTTGCATCTGTCTCTGCAGGAAAATCGGGCCAGCAGCTTCCTGAAATTCTGGCGAAAAATGCTGCTGGGAAGGCCACAGCTGGATGAGGAGTTCATGTTCTGGCAACACCTGCTGGGTCAGACGTTTCAGCACATGGAAATGAACCGGGATCGCGAAACCCTGGTGAAACTGTCCGACCTGAAAGAAGAGTCGCACCACATCCTTTCGAGTGCCCTGCAGATGCTGCACTCAAGGCGCAGGGTGCGGTCCATTGCGGTCTCCATGTCCATCCCCACACTCTTCAAAGCCCCCACCTGGACCGATCTGCTGTTCGAAATTCACCGTCACCTGACCGACCTGGACATCCAGAAATTCCTGCTGGTTCTGCGCACCCCTCAAGGCCATGCCCAGGTGGCCCTCTATGAAGGTTTTGATGAACCACTGGATGCGGCTCCTTTTGTCCCTTCCATGCTGCTTCCACCGTCCATGCAGTCCCTGCTGGAGCAGGACCATCTGGTGGTCACCCCTCTTTTTGATGCAGAAGGGTTCATGGGGCATCTGGTGTACCAGCCTCCCAGTTTTCTGTTTTTCGATGAGGCTTCTCTGGCGAACACCCTCAGCAGTGCCTTGCAACAGTACAGGCAACAGCAGATGCTCAAGGCTTATACCGAGAACCTGGAGCAACAGGTGCAGCTTCGCACCCGTGAACTGCAAGCAGAGATTCAGGAGCGCCGCAGGGCACAGGAGGCCCTGCAGGAAGCCAACGCCGAGCTGCAACGCTCTGCCTTTCTGGATGGGCTCACCCAGATTTACAACCGGACCGCCTTCAATGACCGCCTTCGGCAGTTCTGGAGCGCCCACACCCGCAATGGGAAACCTCTGGGTTTGATCCTGTGTGATGTGGACTTCTTCAAGAAGTACAACGACCATTACGGGCACCTGCAAGGGGATGCCTGTCTGCGGGCAGTGGCAGAGGTGCTTGCCACTGCAGTGCGCAAGCATGATTTTCCGGCCAGATATGGTGGTGAGGAATTTGCCATTCTTCTCCCAGAGACCGATCTTGCAGGTGCTTTGCGGGTCGCTGAGCGGGTTCAACAGTTGCTCCAGCAACGTCACCTTCCGCACCTGCACTCGGAGGTGTCTGCTCAGGTGACCCTGAGCATGGGGGTGGCCTGCGTGCATCCACCCCAGCAGGAAGAGGTTTCCTCACTGGTGCAGCAGGCAGACCTGAGGCTGTACCAGGCCAAACGGTCAGGCCGCAATCGGGTGGCGTGGGAAGAGCAGCAGAATCCTTCCAGTTGAAACAGCCAGCACTGTCAGGTTGGCGCCATCCCTGTCTTTTTCTGGGTGGCCTGCTTCTCAAACCGCAAACAGGCCAGTGCATCATTTCGTAAGCGATGTTGTTGTAACCACCCGCAGACGACAGCATCCTGCAGAAATCGATTTGATCGAATCCATTTGCGATCAGGTGGCGGGATCTCCTCTGGCAATACAGTCTGCTGCCACATGGAGCCGGGGGCACTCCCTCTCGGCCATTCAGCTCAAACTGGAAGCGGGTTTTGAGTGCTCTGACCATCCAGTTTCTGCCGATCTCAGGGATGTGTTTGTGAACACCTGCAAGATGCTGGCTGCAGAAACCCGCACAGTGTTGCCTGGACTCGCTGCCCTCAGGGGGAAATTTGACCTGCGACTGGCCCAGCACGCAACAGGGGCAGAGCCACGACACCTGCTTGAGCTGCATGATCATGCCTTGCTCCTTTTAGCAGATGATCCAGGAAATTTTGTGCTGCATCCTCTGATACAGCCCTTTGCACTGGAACAATTGAAACAACACCATCAGGATTTCCTGCAGGTCCAGGACCACTTGCTCCAAAAGCTCGGGACCGCTCCAGCGGTGAATTGGTGGAGTGCTTTGCGGTCAGGATGCCAGCCAGCCCCATCTGATCGCAAATCCTGGAGCTTTGATGCTCTGGAAGGCACAGCTTCCAAAAGACATTTTGAGGAGGAAAAAGGTCGGAGCGTGAGCTGCTGAAATCAAGTCCATCTGCAAACTTCCTGAAAACCTGCAGAAATAGAGAAGGTTGTCGCTGAAATTCACAAAGCGACAAAAAAACATCGGGTATAACAGGTCAGGAGGTACAACATGATCAAGCGCACTTTGGGCCGCACCGGCCTGCAAGTCACAGAAATTGGATACGGGGCCTGGGGCATCGGTCAGAGCATGTGGATTGGTGCCGAAGACGATGAAAGCCTGAAAGCCCTGCGCCGTTTTGTGGAGCTGGGCGGCAACTTCATTGACACCGCTCTGGGCTACGGGAACGGACACAGTGAGGAACTGGTCGGTCAGGTGATCCGGGAGTTCCCGCATGTGCTGGTCGCCACCAAGATTCCTCCCAAAAACATGATCTGGCCTGCACCCAGAGGCATTCCAGCCAGTGATGCATTTCCTGCAGAGCATGTGATTCAGTGCACCGAGCAGAGCCTGAAAAACCTCGGGCTGCCCCACATCGACGTGCAGCAGTTTCACGTCTGGGACGACAGCTGGACCGACCAGGGCGACTGGAAAGATGCCATTGACCAGCTCAAGAAAGACGGCAAAATCCGTCACTTTGGCATTTCCATCAACGACCACCAGCCTGAAAACGCCATTCGCCTGATTGAATCGGGTGCGGTGGACAGTGTGCAGGTGATTTACAACGTCTTTGATCAGGGACCGCAGGACCGTCTGCTGGACGCCTGCCTGGAGCACAACGTCGGGGTGATTGTGCGGGTGGCCCTGGACGAAGGGGGACTGACGGGCAAAATCACCCCTGAAACCCAGTTCCCTGAAGGAGACTGGAGACACCGTTACTTTGGTGGGAACCGCAAAGCAGAGTTGCAGGAGCACCTGCAGGCCATTGAGAAGGATCTGGGCATCAACACAGACCAGCTTCCCGAAACAGCTTTGCGCTTTGTGCTGTCCCACAAGGCTGTCTCGACAGTGATTGTGGGCATGCGCAGTGTGCGCAATGTGGAACGCAATGTTGCCCTCGCAGATGGCAATGGCCTCCCTGCAGAACAGGTTCAGAAGCTTTACAACCACCGCTGGGACCGCAACTGGTACCAGGCTGCTGAAGAATAAAAACCTGCATTTCCAAAGCCTCTGTTTTGCAGCACAGAGGCTTTTTGCTTAGAGGCAATTCGGTTTGAGAAGCTGCATCATTCACATGTGTATTGACCGCGAAGCTCCTCTGGCAGCCGGTTGACCCCTGCCCTGCAGTCCAGCAGAACATTGCCTTCACTGTCCTTGATCACATGGTTGATGGTTTTGAGCTGGGTTCTTGAAGCTGTCCCCTCCCTCACATGGCGGTCCAGGTCTTCAGGCATGGGCCGATGGGTGAGGGAACGCACGGCCACACCTGCAACCACGAGCACCAGCAGTCCGCCTGCAATCAGAAGTCCCTTCATGTCCTGATGGTGCAGTGTCTTCATGAGGATCTGGGGCAAAGTCTTGCTGGGGAAAACCTGTAGATGCTTCGATTCTTCACCCTTGAGCGATGTCACACATGATCTCTCTGTGGGCAGTGAGGTACACTGAGCCCATTCACAAGGAGCAACATGACCTTACTGACCCAGGTGACCCCCGAATGCAGGCCTTTTGCCGAAACCTGCGAGGACCTGCTGAAACGCAGGCAGTCCGGGGTGACCCACCTGTTCAAAACCTGGACCCGCGATGAGGTGTGCGATCTGGTGTACAGCTCTTACAAGGCCATGTTGCGTGGCGGGGTGCGGCATCCTCCCAGACGCAACCAGGTGCTGGATCTGGCAGATTATTTTGAGTGCACCCTGGCAGAACGCAACAGCCTGCTGGTCTCTGCTGGATACGCTCCTCTGAACCTGTACCTGACCGGACCTGAGCTTGCAGAGGCCCTGCAGGTGGGCATGGACACCCTGAACCTGCTGCCTTTCCCTTCGGTGCTGATCACCCGTGACTGGAGCATCCACGCGGTCAATGCGGCTGTTCTGGAGATGTTTCAGGTTGAGGCAGAGGTGTTCCATGCCCTGCCAGAGCACGCCCGTCACCTGTTGCATCTGGCCTTTGATCCAGGCCTGCCGCTGTACCACAAGCTTTCTGGAGGAACCCAGGGCTGGTGGGATCTGGTGGTGCGGGATGTGTTGACCTTCCGGCGAGAAAACCAGTTTGCAACGCAGGAGCCCTGGTTTCAGGCGCGACTCTCCAGCCTGCTGCAACTGCCCGGATTTCCACCAGCCTGGAAACAGGCTGGGCAGGACCACCACGATCTGGAGCTCAGTGCTCTGCACCGCATGGATTTTCAGATGGACACCGGAGAGATTCTTCCTCTGCGCCTCACCTACACCCTGCTGGGAGAACTGGACTACCCGAGGATCATGAGCTACATCCCGATGCAGGTCAAGTAAAAATTTTTCTGGTGTTTGCAGGGTGGCGTGCTGCACACTGTCAGCATGAACATTTTGAAGACTCTGGACCTCAGGCAGGGTCCGGTGCAGTACTCTGACACCGGCAGTGGAGAACCCATCCTTTTTCTTCATGGGGCGATGTTGAGTGCCCGCCTCTGGAGGAACATCATCCCGAAACTCGAAAGACATTACCGCTGCATTGCTCCCACCTTGCCAATGGGAGGCCACACCCTGCCCATGCCTGAAAGTGCAGACCTGAGCCCTCAGGGTCAGGTTCAGGTGATCATGGAACTGATGGACCGCCTGCAGTTGCCGGAGGTGACGGTGGTGGCCAACGACACTGGAGGGGCACTGGCCCAGTTTCTGATGAACCGCTGTCCGGAGCGCCTGAAGAAGGTGGTGCTGACCAACTGTGATGCGTTTGAAATCTTTCCCCCTCGCCAGTTTCAGTACCTGGTGACCTGCATGAAATGGCCTCCTTTTGTGGACCTGATGGCCCTCAATCTGCGCATTCCTTTCGCTCGCAACCTGCCTTTTACGCTGGGCGACATGAGTGTGAAACCTCTGGAAATCATGGATGAGTACCTGCAACCCCTGCTGAACCAGAAAGCCATCCGCAGGGACTTGAGAAAACTGTTCATCGGCATCCACCCCAGGGACACCCAGAAGGCCGCCGAAGGGCTTCCTCGATTCCAGAAACCCGTGCTGGTGGTGTGGGGTAAAAAAGACCGCCTGTTCCCCCAGGAACTTGGCCGCAGACTGGCCGCCGCCCTCCCGAAATCTCAGTTGATCTGGCTGGAAAACAGCAAAACCCTGGTCCCCGAAGACCAGCCTGAATTGCTGACAGAGCTGGTGCACCTGTTCATGGAGGACCGCCCCCTCCCTTCAGGGTCAGTTCAGAGTGGGACCCGATCTGAGAGGACTTATCGCAGGAACGCTTGAATACGCCCCTTTGAGATTTCAAGTGCCCATTACGCACTAAGCATAATCCCCTAGGCCACAACATCCCGAGATTTTTGCTGCAACTTCTGTTAGCATGTGGCGTGATGAAATTGTTACATTTAAAACTGCTCACAACCACACTCCTCCTGTCTTCTGCTGCCAGTGCCGCAACCCTGGACAGCCTGCTCAAAGACCTGAAAAGCCCTGAGCAGACCACCAGACAGAATGCTCTGGACGAACTTTCAGAGCTGTCCGAAGAGGGCTTCACAGAGAAAGAAGGCCTGAAAATTCTGGATGCTGCAGCAGGAAAATATGCAGCCAACGGAGAGTACAGCATCAATGCCGAACTCGTCTCTTTCCTGCGTGAAAAACCCAGCCCGAAACTGATTCAGCCTCTTGTGGCCCTGTTCCCGAAGCTGGATGCAGACGCCAAATGGTACGCTCTGGATGTCCTGGCCTACATGGAAGGCAGCAAAGACGCCCTGAAAACCTATCTGGGTCTGGTGGGCAAACATTCCGCCACACTGGATGGCCTTCCGGTCAGCGCCCTGAAAGAGCAGAAGGATGCGGTCAAAATCCTTTTTCCGACGCTCTTTCAATACACCAGAAACCCGAAACTTCAATATGACATTTATGATCTGGCCCTGGAGTACGTGTATGAAGACTGGATGTCCATTGCTGACCTGCGCCGTGCAGAAGCAGGCATCCTCAACGATTACCGGACCCTGGCCACCCGTCTGAACCCCGCCCAGCAAACCACAGGCATTGCCTGGAGGTGGCAAGAGCCTTACCTGGACGACCGTTACCTTGGGGGCCTGATGCTGGACCTGATTGGCTTCCTGAACACCAGAAACGCAAACCAGGTGTTGCAAGACGCTCTGAAATTCAATGATCCCTACCTGCAGGGCTGGGCAGTCATCTCCCTGGCTTACAACGACCAGAAAATCCCTGCAGAGGCCGTGAAGCAGGTGGCCGCCAGCAACGAAATGCGCTGGACCCTCTACGACTACCTGCAGGACGCCGAACATCTGGACCTTTTTCCCGCCGAGTACCGCAACCAGCAGGACATGGGAGCCTCCGATCTGGTCAATGTCCTGATCGACTCCGATGAACTGGGCTACGAACCAGAAAGTGTGGAGTTTGTGCAGAAGTTCACCCGACAAGAGGGAAGCAGCCTGTACGACTACTACCTGTACAAATTCACCGACCACGAGGGCACAGCCTACGCAGGTCTGGCAGGCCCTTACTCCCCTGCCAGGGTGGTGACGATTGAGGGTGGAGATGACACCAGCACCCTCTTCACCAGATGGGAGGAGAAGAGCCCCGAAGCGCACTATCAGGCCATCCTGGATGACCTGTACGGCGAATCCGAAGACGATCTGGAATGAATTGAGGCACCCTGCAGAATCCCCTGCAGGGTGCTTTTCTTTTACAGGTACGGATCACTGGGTAGACCGCAATGTCAGGCTCCCCAGGCACATTTCATCTTCTGTGCCCTCTCCCCACACCACGTATTTTGGGTTTTGTGCCCTGGAAGCATCCCACACACATTCAATGCGAACCGTGTCTCCTTTTTTCAGGGGAATGGGGTTCTGGTACCAGTAATCGCCCTGCCAGTGGAAATCCCAGTGGGGGATCTCCAGCAAAGTCATTTCATGCGGAGTGTCGGGATTCAGGACAAGACTTGCACGGGCACCGAGCGTGTGCATGTGCAAAATGGCTCCGACGGCCAGAGCATCCTGCTGCACGGGATAATCGCATGAGCTGGTGGCCTGACGGGGGTCCTTATCCCGGTAATCTTCCAGCGTCTTTCCGCAGACTGCCAGGAGTCCCACGGGTCTGGCTTCCGCAACAGGGCCATCCAGCTTCTTGCTGGCTTCAATGGCCTGATCCCTGCTGCACAGGGGGGTCTGAGCGTCACCCATGCAGGGAATTTCCACTGGAGCCGCCATCACCATGCCTTTCAGAGGGTCAAGTGTGCTTCCCTCAGGTGCGAGTTGCAACTTCAGGGTGGACTGGTCGGGCTCCAGACCCATGTGGGTGTTGTAGTGAACCTGCATGACCACCAGTGATCCTGCAGGAAACCGCCTGCCTGAGCCTTCAGGGAACAGGGTGGCCTGACTTCCAGGTGTCCAGCTTCCCAGCCCCATCGAACCCAGTTGCTGCGCTGGAGAGCTGTTCTTCAGACCTTCTGGAGTCATGCCTGTGGACTTCATGGCCTGGAGGAGCTGCATGGGATTTCCTCCCAGTTGCTGGTAGGTCTGCAAGGTGTTCAGGGGGTCACCATTCCCTGTGCGGAAAGCACGGAAGGCAAGATTCAGGTCCACTCCGCTGTCTCTCAGGCCCAGGAGCACCGCAGCTCCTTTTGCACCACCTGTACCCACTCCAGCCCCTCCGAAACAGGTCCATCCCGGACGGCCATCCTGTCCATCTTTTGCCAGAACCTGATCCCGCTGTTCTTTCGGGACCATCGACAGGATCACGTGATGCACCTCCTGCAGGTTTCCGGGGACCACCTGATACCCGGTGATGTACCGGTCGGTGGTCAGACCAGGGTCCAGCACAAAACAACGGTAATCGTCGGTGTAGGCACTGTCTGGGGTGTAAGGATGGGCCATTTTGAGGTCCAGATCAGGATGAAACCCTGAAGGTGCAGCTGCACTGTGGGCATGCTGGGCCAGCACCATCCCCGACATCAGAATGCCCAGAACAAAACACAGTCTTTTCATGCTCTGCCTCATTTCTCAGGTGCTCCGGCAGCGGCCCAGAGGGCCAGGGTCTGGATCTCATGGTCGGTCAATTTTCGTTCGTTTTTCAGTGGAGGGGTTTTGCCTCCCGGCATCCACGGTGGCATGATCTTCTCGGTGGTCACGTAAGCAATCAGGTCTGCCCGTGATGCTGCTGCCTGAAAGGACTCCAGGCTGAAGGGAGCAATTCCCCCTGTGCTGTGGCAGGCCACACAGTGCTTCTGCAAGATGGGCTGGGTGTCTTTCTGGTAGGTGGGTCTGGGGGTGAGGGTTTCTGTTTCGGTGAACACCGCTCCTGCGGCACAGGACAGCGAAACAAAAACCAGCAACATGCGCCAGGACATGAAAACCTCCTGTAAAAACAACAGAGGGCCGAATCCTGTTCAGCCCTCTCGATTGAAGATGGATTTCAGGGCACTGCAAAGAATTTGATGCTGGGCTCTGTGCCGCAGGCACCGAAGGTGACGTTCAGGTACCCTTTTGGACCGCTGCCCGTCAAAGTGGCTTTCAACTGACCTCCAACGATTTTCAATGCAGAGGCGCAGCCAGGGTCAAACTGGAGGGGATTCACGGTGGTCACGTTCAGGTCGGTGTTCAGGTCACCCTGGGTCCAGGAGGCATTCCCGGAGACTTCCAGCGTGCCTGCAGGCAGGGATTTTGCTGTGATGGTGCCCGCCGTGGCCTGAAACGCGACCTGCAGCTTGTTCTTCAGGGTTCCAGCCGTCTGGCTGCTGACCTGCCGCACCACCGTCATGTCGTTGCCCACGCTGATTGCGGTGGTGGTGCCTGATGCCGTGCGCGTCCCATTTCTGCTTTCATAGAGCACATTGTTGCCACTGGCATCCTTCTGGGAGAAAGTCAGGCTGGTGGCCGTGACCTTTGCACCCTGGGCAGGAGCGGTCTGGGTGTCCTCAAATTTGAGGGTTCCCTGCACGGAATTGCTCCCTGCCGGTCCAGACTTCTGGCAATTGTAAGTGTAGGTCACGGTGTCTGGCAGGCCATCTCCATCTGCATCCGCAGTGGGGTCAGGTGAGGCAGTCACGCACTCTGGCTTGCCTGTGGCCTGTGCATTCACTGCAGAAAATCCAGCGGCGAAATCGGTGTCTGTCAGGGCAGCGGTGAGGTTCTGCAGTTCACTGGACAGCACACTGCCCAGACTGCTGGCCTGCAGGGCAGTGAGCCCCTCACCTGGGGTTGGGCCTTTGCTGCAGGAAACAAGAGAGAGGGCGCTGGTCACGATCAAAAGTCCAAATCTGGCATCCTTCATGGCTTTCTCCTCTGCGACTGGAACGGGGATGTGTTCATGATGCGCCTTTCTTTCTGGCAAGAGGAGGGCCATCGGTGGGTGGTACCAATGGCCCTAACGGAAACTGTCAGATTTGCGCAAATATACTGGGATATGGCCGTTTCCACACCCCTTTCTGTGGTCAGGCAGCTTCTGCTGTTCACATTTGTGGTTTCCGCCCTTTTTCGCACAGCATATGCGGTGCGTTACATGCACATCCTGCCTGCACTAGAGTTGACTGTGGACGCTCTGGTGGTGGGAGGAATTCTGCTCTTTTTCCATGCCCTGAGCAGGAACCGTCTGCTGGTGGCAACGCTGGCCCTGCTGGCACAATTTGCCGCAGTGCTGTTGATTGCCCAGGTTTCTGCTGCCCTGCTTGCACCTGCAGTCATCACCGGAGGGATCATCCTGCAGTTGCGGTTTCTGCTGCCTCTGCAGGTGGTGTTGCCCCTGGGGTGGCTCCTGGCGGTGCCCATCTCCATGCATTCGGTGATGGTGGGGGTGCGTGCACCCGTGGAACTCGGGCTGTGGCAGTGGTGGGTGGTGTGGTCGGTGGCGTTCACTCTGTCCTTGCTGGCCGCAGACGCCCTGATCCGGGAGGCCCAGGCCAGAGAGGAACTGGCCCTGGCCCATGAACAGCTCAGTGCCTACCTTCCGGTGGTCGCCCAGCATGCAAGGCTGCAGGAGCGCACCCGACTGGCCCGTGACATGCACGATGCTGTGGGGCATCAACTGGTGGCCTTGCAGATGCGCCTGAGCCTCTGTGACACCCTGTTCGACGACCATCTGGAACAGGCCAGAACCGAGTTGCAAAAAGCCAGGGACCTCACCCGTGAAGTGCTCTCCGAAACCCGCAGGGCTGTGACGGCCCTGCGTCCCCTTGCTGTGGAAGAAAAAGGGCTGGTGAACGCCCTGCACGATCTGCAGCAGCAACTTCCCACCCTCAGACTGCATGTGAAAGTTCAGGGCCAGGAGAAGCAGTCCACCGAGGCCGAACAGGATCTGGCCTACCGTCTGGTGCAGGAAGCCCTCACCAACACCAGCAAACATGCAGCACAGGCCCAGAATGCTTACATCGAGCTGGTCTGGCTGGATGGAGGCATGCGGCTCCAGGTCGAGGATGATGGAAGCTGCCCGGAACAGCTGCAGTTTGGTTTTGGCCTGCAACACCTGCAAAGACGCGTGCTGGAAATGGATGGGACATTTCAGGCAGGTCGAGGTGTTCGGGGAGGCTTTCAGGTCCAGGCCCTCATTCCTTTTCAGGAGGTCCCTCTATGAATCCCATCCGTGTGCTCATCACCGACGACCAGGCCCTGATGCGGGAAGGTCTGGCCCTCCTGCTGTCCCGCAACACCGAACTGCAGGTGGTGGGGCTTGCTGGACATGGCAAAGAGGCCCTGGAATTGACCGAAACCCTGCACCCGGACGTGGTGCTGATGGATGTGCGAATGCCGGTCATGGATGGCATCACTGCCACACGCGAACTGCTGCGAAAGCATCCCAACCTGAAGGTCATTTTGCTCACCACCTTCGATGACGACACGGCCATTGTGGAAGGGGCACGCGCAGGTGCACACGCCTACCTGCTCAAGGACGCCGATCCTGCAGCTGTGGCACAGGCAGTCACTGCAGTGATGAGTGGAGAGCAGCGGTTTTACGTTCCAGTGGCCAGTTCCACCGAGCGCATTGTGGCCCAGCGCCTGTCCATGCCAAAGGATGTCGAAGCCCTGTCTCCCAGAGAAAAGGACGTGCTGAACCTGATGGCTGCAGGACTGGAGAACAAACGCATCGCGAAAGCGCTGAACCTCTCGGAATCGACGGTCAAGAATTACGTGTCCACCATTCTGGCAAAGCTTGGAGTGACAGACCGCACCAAGGCCGTCCTGAAGGCTGTGGCCCTGGGATGGCTCGCTGCACCCCGCTGAATTCAGAAGTGCAGGGGCAAAACCTCCACATGCACAATGTCTCTGGCAGCAATCCCTGTGCCCTGCCCGTCAAAACAGAGGTTGCTCTGGGCGGGGGTTTCCAGCTGGTGCAGGTGCCGATAGCAGTAATACAGTGCCCTGTTCCAGGCTGCCTGCGGGGTTCCTCTGGTCCTGAATTTGACGATGCACGGGTGGGTGTTCTGGCGGTACAGGGTGAGAAGGTCCATCCCGAACGTGCCATGAAAGCAGCGGCAGATGTCCAGAACGGTTTCAGGCGCATCCAGATAATCCTGGTTGCCCAGCAGGTGGGCCTGAAAAGCAGCTTCCTGGATGAGCATTCCATGTGGCCCCCACTGGGTGGGATCTGCAAGCTTGCTGTCATAGAGCCAGCGAAGGCGGTGGTTCCCAAGGTTCTCCCGAAAACGGACCCAATCCTGCAGGGAGATGTAGGGTCTGGCGCATTCCCAGAGGGTGTCCCACATGCCCGGGAGGGCTTTTTGAAAGTTGAGCAGTCCCAGGCGGAACACCCGGGGGTCTCGCACGCGGGTCAGGTGGAACCAGCAGGTGCCCACACCTTCGGGCCTCAGGGGATACAGGCGTTTCATTTCTCGCCACAGCACGTCATCTGCTGGCCCGAGTTGCATGTTTTTTCTGGAGTGCAACTTGCGGGGAGGCAAAGACAGCAGAAGGTCCTGCAAAATGGCTTCTGGGACCTGCAATCCACTGGACAGGGTGGTGAAGGTGCTGTCCAGGGTGGTGCAATCCAGCAGGTACCTGGTTCGGGTTCCGGTGGGGGCATGAAGGCTCTGTGACCGTTCCAGCAGGGTCATCTCAGCACCCCTGATGCAGAAAAGAGGTGCAGTCCGAGGCGTTCAGCGATCCTCTGGCAGGCCAGCACACCCCTGTGGCTGTGCCCGTGGGCATCCAGCTTTGCAGAATAAATGGCAATGCCCATCTGGCCAGGAGCCACGGCCATCAGGCCGCCACTCACCCCGCTTTTTGCAGGAAGCCCAACCCTGAACCCCCAGTCTCCTGCGCTGTTGTACATGCCACAGCTGTACATGACGCTGAGGACCGCACGCACCACTGCAGGATCAAAAATGCGTTGCCCTGAGAGAGGATGCACCCCTCCACTGGCAAGGGTGGCAGCCATCATGGAAAGGTCTGCACATGTGACCTCCAGGGCACACTGCTGCAGGTAAAGCTGCAACGTTTTTTCCGGGTCCTGGTCCAACATGTTGAGGTTGCGCATCAGATAGACAATGGCCCGGTTGCGGTGCGCTGTGGAATTCTCGGATTGCAGCACATTCAGGTTGATCCGGGGGGGCTTTCCTGTCAGGTCCTGCAACAGGTCCAGCAGGCGCTCAAATGCTTTTTCCTGATGTTTGCCCAGAAGCAGGCTGCTGACGACCAGCGCACCTGCATTGATCATCGGATTGTCCGGCACCGAGCGGCCCTCATCCAGTCGAATGGAGTTGAAGGGGTTGCCACTGGGCTCCACATTCACGTGCTGTAGGACCTCCGCGCAACCGATGTCCTGCAAAGCCAGGGCATAACTGAAAGGCTTGGACACCGATTGCAGGGTAAAAGGGACATCCACATCTCCTGCCTGGAATGTCCTTCCATTTTTCGTGGTGATGCTGATGGCAAAGGTGTGCGGATCTGAAGTGGCGAGTTCAGGGATGTAATGGGCCACATCTCCAGTGAGGTCAGAGGCCAGGGTCTGGTGGAGCTCGTCCAGAAAAGCTTGAAGTTCAGGCAGTGGGTCAGGTTCAGTCATGGTTTTTTCGGCAATATTGGTCCACCCACCGGAATACCGTGGGGCAGAAAACGACCTCTCGATGCAGCACAGGACTGCACTTCTGGCAGCAGAAGTACCATCCTGCTGCACAACAGGTCAGCGCAGAGGGGGTGAAATGCTAGACTGGAGGCATGTTGACTTGTGGGGCAGGTCTGTTGAGGGTTCCTTTCGGTGGCGAGGCAGGATCGCAGTTCAAGAGCTGGGAAGCATTGTCAGGTTTTCACCAGTATAAAACTGTGGTACGGTGACCGCTACGATGGACCATTCAACGGACCACCATTTGAACGCAGATCAAGAATCCGCCATTCCCATTCTGGAAAGGCCCTTTCATCTGCTCACTTTCTTCTGTCCTGAACGCCCCATCTGGACCCTCTCCGCGCTGGCCCGGGAAAGTGGCCTGCCCAAAGCCAGTTGCCTGAGGTCCATCCGTGTGCTGGAAAAATACCGCTTCCTGCGCCGGGAAGGGGACGCCTATCGACTGGGGTCCCAGTTCATCCGTCTGGGAGCCTTCGTGCAGGAAAGCTCTCCGTCCAGAGGCATTGCCCTCCCCTATCTGGAACGCCTGCGCAACATCACCGGGCACACCAGCCAGTGGGCCGTTCTTGATGGATTCGATGGGGTGTACACCGAGGTGGTGCAGGCCCAGGCAGGACTCAGGCTCTACATCGTTCCAGGACAGAGGGTGGACCTGTATTGTGGTGCATCGGCACGCCTGCTGCTGGCTTTTGCCCCCAACAGCGTGCGGGAACACACTTTCCAGGCCCCCCACCCCAAATACACCCGCACCACCCCCACTTCATTGGAGGAACTGAAAACGCTGGACACCCTCACCCAGAAAACCTGGATGGCTGCCAGCTTTGGAGAGGTGGTGGAGCACTCGGTGGAACTCGCCGCCCCGGTGTTCGGGGCCAACGGGCATTTTCTGGCCGCAATCAGCATCGGGGCTGCCAGCACGGCCTACCCCACCATTGAGGAACTGCGGCGAGACCTCACCCTGCTCAATGAAACAGCCCGTGACCTCTCAGCAGATCTGGGGTACAGCAAGCCCTGGCTGGGAGACCCGGATTTTTTCCTGACCATGCTTAAAGGCCTTCAGTGGCTTCCATTTCAGGATTGAGTTTACAGTTTACAGTAGACAGTTTTTGATGTTGGCTTTCGCTCAGTTAATGGAGGCCATGATCTGCAATATTCATCTGGGAAAGCGCTGGGCAAAAAGACCTGCAAGATCTTGCACCAACATCAATAAATGGAATCTATTAAAAAATAAGCCACCATATTTTGAAGTATGGTGGCTTTGCCAGAAACACTGTGAACTGTTTACTGTGAACTGTCAACCCTTAAACGGTTGCCACTTCTTTGAAGGCTTCATCGTCCAGGGTGGCCTGAACACGCTCCTCCTGGGACAGCCTGGACAGTTCAATCACACGGTTGAGATCGAGGCCCAGACCTTTTGCCACACGGGTGCCATAGTCCTCATCCACCAGATAAAACAAGGCTGCCTGACGGTACTGCAGGCGTTTGATGGCACCACCGAGGGCTCCCACAATGTTGTCGATCAGAATGGCGCGCTTCTCTTCGGTCATCACTTCGCGGTACAGGATGCCAGGTTGCTCGAAATCACTGTTGGGGTGGGTGTAATCCTGGCGACCCATGGCCCCGATCACGGAAAGCTGGGGAATGGAAATGTCACTTTTCACCTGGGGTCCACCAAAGGTGTTGGGGTAGTAATTGGGGCCGCGCCCTCCATTGCTGCCCGTCATCATGGCCCCATCACGCTGGTAGTTGGCCCCACCTGAGTTTTTGGGGTTGTTCACGGGAATCAGGTGATGGTTTGCCCCCAGACGGTGGCGGTGGGTGTCTGCATAGCTGAAGAGGCGACCCTGCAGCATCTTGTCAAAACTGGGCGCAATCCCAGGAACGAAGTTGCTGGGTGCAAAGGCACTCTGCTCGGTTTCGGCAAAGTAGTTCTCAGGGTTGCGGTTGAGGATCAGCGTGCCAATGGGAATGAGGGGGTAATCCTTCTGGCTGACCGTCTTGGTGACATCGAAGATGTCGTATCTGTAGGTTCTGGCCTCTTCAGAGGGAATGATCTGCACCGAAACATCCCACACCGGGAAGTTCCCCTGTTCGATGTTGTCGAAGAGGTCGCGGGTGGCGTGATCGGCGTCTGCGCCTTTCAGGCGTTCTGCTTCTGCCGCAGGCAGGGTTTTGAAGCCGCCTCTGGCTTTGAAGTGGTATTTGACCCAGACATAATGTTCTGCGTCGGTGTACCACATGTAGGTGTGGCTGCCAAAGCCGTGCATTTCGCGGTAGTTGGCCGGAATGCCCCGGTCACTGAACAGGATGGTCACCTGGTGCAGGCTCTCGGGGTGCAGGCTCCAGAAGTCCCACATGGCGTTGGGGCTTTTCAGGTTGGTGCGGGGGTCGCGCTTCTGGGTGTGAATGAAATCAGGAAATTTCAGGGGGTCGCGGATGAAGAAGACCGGAGTGTTGTTGCCCACCAGATCGTAATTGCCCTCTTCGGTGTAGAACTTGACGGCAAAGCCTCTGGGGTCACGCTCGGTGTCGGCACTGCCACGTTCGCCACCCACGGTGGAGAAGCGCAGGAACACCTCGGTTTTCTTGCCGACCTCTGAGAGGAATTTGGCACGGGTGTACTGGGTCACATCGTGGGTGACTTCAAACACCCCGTAAGCTCCTGCACCTTTGGCGTGCACCCGGCGCTCGGGAATCACTTCCCGGTCAAAGTGGGCCATCTTGTCAATGAAGTGAACGTCCTGCAGCAGGCTGGGGCCAGGCCATCCTGCGGTCTGGGTGTGGGTATCGTTTTCAACGGGAGCACCAGTGCTGGTGGTCAATGTTTTCTGATCATCTGCCATATCGCAGGCAGTATAACACATACTCATAATGATTATGAATATTAAAGTTGCAACACGACTGGGTCAGGCATTTCCCTGACACTGCGGACATGTGCCTTCAAGTTCCAGCTGAACACCTGCCACCTGCCAGCCCTGCTCTTTCCCAAGCTGAGAAAGTGTTGCTTGCAGGCCTTCTGACAGAACCAGGTCCAGAATCCGTCCACAGACCGTGCAATGAAGATGATGGTGTGCACTGGTGTTCGCGTCATAACGGGCGGTACCCTCTGCATCCACAAACTTGCGGATCAGGCCTGCTTCCGAGAGAACCTGCAAGTTCTGGTACAGGGTTGCAATGCTGATGGGATGGCCTGTCCGCTTCAGGCCATCCAGCATTTCGTAAGGGGTTGGGTGGTCTTCACAGGAATGCAGGTACGTCAGGATGGTCCTGCGGGGTGCACTGGGACGCAGACCGCACGCTTGCAAGGTTCTGGCGATCTGGGAGGGGTCTTCCATAAACCCTGATTTTAACAGACGCTGGTCCTGCAGAGTGCAAGGTGTTCTACAGCACACCAGGGAAAAGGTCAAATCCAAATCAGTGAAGTTCTGGATGCAAAGACCCTGACCCTGGACTTGCTGTCAAAACTGGTCCATGATCCGTGAGGCAAAATGGGTTCATTTGATGTTGGTTTTTGTGAAGAGCAATTTCAGTCAAACACATGCTCTTGAGGGTGACCGGCATTCAGGATAGACCGACCAACAATTGCAAATAAGGACCGGAAAAATCAGCTGGATGTCCCTTTTCAACTTTTTGCCAGAAGAACACATCAAAGCTGAAGCAAAACTGAGTGATTTGCAGTGCACAATGGGTTCGGGCCGCCACCTTTGCTGTTACAGTGAAAAATGCACTTGCATCTGGTGCACTTGCATAGACTGAATTTGCCTGTTTCTCTTCCAGAGCGATACTTTTTTGAATTTCCAGCACATTTCTCAGCTTCACTACAGGTGATGTGTGAGATTTTTTACATTTATGATCCTCTACATCAAGTCCAGCAGAAGCAATCACCTTCTCAAACTCAACATCGAACCTGTGATATTGTTGATTTCCCATTTTGTTCCTGTTATTCTACACATCATGAAACTCCAGAAACTCAGTGAAGCCGTATCCGGACTCAATAATCCCCAGCGCAGTGATCAGTTTGTTCGTGCTTTCCGCAATGCAGTTCGTGACGAAGTCTTTGATGCTGCAGAAATTGAGGGCCGTTTTGAACTGCCCAAAGAGTACAGCCGCCGCAACAGCAACGAAACCTACAAGAGACAGGCCAAGGAAATGATTTTCGAAGTGACCCCCACTTACCAGAAGTGGTATGAGGAAGTCACCCTGGACCTCAACACCAGCAAGCGCCAGAAACGGGTCAAACCCACCCTTGAAGCCTATTCCAGTGGGGCTCTGGACTTCAGGGCTGCTGCTGCAGCAACCCGCGAGAAAATGAAAGCCAGCGAGCAAAAGGGCAAGAAACTCGGGTCCAGCCGCAAGAAGAAATAAAAACAACAAACCAAAAACAAACCTCCTTCCACCACGGCGAGGAGGTTTGTTTTTTGGTTTGCTGCAGAGCTGCCTCAATTCCATGCCAGTCGGTTGTGTTCGGTTCAAAACAATCATGTCTGTTCCCGACTGCACATCACCACAAACCTGGAAGATCTGGCAGAATGCACTTGCCAGATCTTCTTGATGCACCTGGAAGATTACAGGGTCACAGGTTCTTTTGCAGCAGGTGCCACATTGATGTTGCGAGAGAAAACATTCTCGGGATCATACTGGGCTTTCAGGTGGGAGAGGCGAGCCAGGGTGCTCTGACTGAACACGTCCTGCACACTGTGGGTGTCACGGCTTCCTGCGAAACTGCCGTACAGGCCTTCAGTGAAAGGGGTCAGTGCAGACCACATGCGTTCGGTTTCGGCCCAGAGCATGGGGAGGTGGTCTTTGCTGGGGCTCATGTTGGACACCATGATCAGGTACCCTTTGTCACGGTGAGAGAACGCAGCACTGCTGGAAGGAATCTGGGCCATCTTGCCCCCCAGAACACGCAGGCTCACAAACTGGGTGGGGGCCATCTGCCGGATGCACTGGTCGACCAGAACAGGCACAAAGTCCTGATGCATCTCCTTGATGAATCCAGAGCGCACGGTGTGGAAGTTTCCTGCAGCTTCACCTTCAGCCATCAGGGTGAAGAGGGCAGGGTAAGGCATCACACCTGAGAGGTCTGCCACAGGGTTGCCCAGTTCACGGAAGGGCTTGAAAACCTGTTCACCGATCTGAACATCTCCGCTGTAGCAACCCACGATGCCCACCACAGGTTTGCCCACCGCTTCAGCAGGCACAAAAGGAGCAGGAGGAGCGGCAATCAGCAGGGCCTGGCAGGTGAGTTCGGCAGGAGCAAGGAAAGCCAGCCTGGAAAATTCACTGAGCACCCTCTCGGCTTCCAGACCACTGTAGAACACGATTCCAGCGTAGATCATGCCGCCTTCGTGGGCCTGGTATTCCAGTCGGGTGATGATCCCAAAGTTGCTGCCAGCACCCTTGAGGCCCCAGAACAGCTCGCTGTTCTCGGTTGCAGAGGCGCGAACCCGTTCACCCCTCGCGGTGACCAGTTCCACGGCGATCAGGCGATCCACATTCAGGCCGTGTTTGCGCACCATCCAGCCAATGCCACCCCCCTGGGCCAGTCCGGCCACACCCACAGAGCCCGCATCACCTGCAGTGATCGCAAGGTTGTAGGGGTGGAGTTGCTGGGCCACCTCTCCCCATTTCCAGCCTGCACCGAGGGTCACACGGCTGGTTTCCACATCCACCTCGAAGTGTCTGAGGCTGGAGGTGTCCACCACCAGGCCGCCGCGAATGGACCCGAATCCGGCAGGGCTGTGTCCCCCCGTGCGGACCGCAACAGGCAGACCCTGGGCAAGGGCGAAACGCAGGGCAAGGGCCACACTTTCACTGCTCAGGGGGCGAACCACGATGGCAGGTTCGGCTTGCTCGGCAGCATTCCAGATGCGGGTGATGGTGGCAAATTCTTCGGTGTGGGGCAGCAGCACTTCGCCTTCAAAGTGGGAGATCAGGTAGGCGATGGCATCAGGGGTGAGGGTGTTCAGGGTGGTCATTTCAGGTGCTCCTTGAGGATGAATGGGGGTGAAAAGTCTGTTGCGGAAAGGAGTGCACAGAAAGATCACTGCACAGGGAGGCAGTAATTCATGTGCTCTTGGTGGGTCACAAAGTAGGCGTGGATGTCATAGTGGGGCACCGGAAAACCATCATGGCCCTGGGGCTGGAATTCGATGTCCACATGGTTGATGCGCTTGCCAGGAAGGGGTTTGAGGATGTCCACCCAGCTCTGCCCGTTCTTGAAGAGGTTGTGGTCAACCATCACCTCGACGAACACCACCTTGTTGCCCATCACGCCATAAATGGGTCCAAAGGGCAGGTCCCTGGGGTTGGCCCAGTGTTCGCCCATGCCGGGCACGCATTCGGAGATCTTGATGGTGCCTTCAGGGAGCCCGAGACGTTTGGCCTGCACGGCCACTTGCTCCTGGGTGGGGGTGCTGGCCTGGGCAGTGGTCTGGTGATCGTGGGGCATGCCCTGGTGGGCGAAAGCGGCAGAGGCAAGGGTGAGACAAAGGGCTGCAAAAATCGGTTTTTTCATGTCGTGCTCCTGATGGTTTGGCCCTGCAAAGGGCAAGAGGGGACGGTGCATCCACAGCTGTACTGTGGACACTGCGAAGGTCCTGGTTTTGTTGGCCTCCTGATTCAGGGGCCAGAATGTGTTGTGTGCATCATGGCTGTGCGCTTTTTGCGCTGCCTTTGTGCCTGGGTATAAGGTATTTCACGGTGCATGATTGCGCAGTGGTTCACATGAAGTGCATCACCCCACACAAGCAGTCTTGCATGAATTCTCTGTTCCAGACGCAAACAAACAATCTTTGCACCACAGGACGCAAGAAATGAAAGATCTGCAAGACCTGAAAACCGCGCAGAAATTCGGCTTCTACCCTGAAGAGCGGTCTAGAGCGCACAATCACGTTTGAATCATGCGAAAGTCAGGCACCCTCCCAGTCTCAGAAACAGAGAGAGCCCTCCAGAAAACTATGCTCCAGAATGAGGTTCATCACGCACCATCAGAACCTGTGGGCAGCCTGTTTAAGACACCCTCGTAACAGGGCAGTGGTTGGCTCAAAGTGTAACTTGAGACACAACTCATGGTTTCGCCTCCGGGGCTTTCCAGGTATAACAAAGAAAGCAGAGCAGACCCCCATTCTCAATCTCAAAAGCACGGCTCTGAAGTTCCCAGAAACAGAACTTTTGCCACCCTCCTAAATGGATTCTTCATTCACGGTATTTTTCACATGCATCAGGTACATTAAAGACATCCATGCGACTTCCCCCTGCCGAGCACCTGAGCCAGCTGATTCACTCCCCAGTGGATTACCTGAAGCTCTACATGGAGTGCGAGCAGGAAGGTGTCTTGCCTGATCTCCTGAAGGCCCTGGAGGCCCTGCCTTTCAGTGAGATCCGGGAGGCCAGACGGGCACGTATTTTGTACCGATTGGGCCAGTATCAGGCCATGCGTGGTTTACTCGAATCCCACCTTGCAGAGCCCCTCTGTCTGGCCTGGTATGTGGTCGAACTGGTGAGGCAGGGTGGAGAGGAACAATTGCGCAAGGTGATCACCCGTTTTTCTGTGACGTGGCCGATCAATGCAAAACCAACCAATCTGGAGGCCAAAGCACGGCTGCATGTTGCCCGTGGGGTGGCCTTTGTGACCCTCAACATGATGGACTCTGCAGAGCGGGAATTCTCTGAAGCTGTGCGTCTTTCTGAGTTGCTGGGCGATCAGCTCACCCGAAGTGTCGCCATCATGGAATTTGCCCGGAGGGACCTTTTCAACAACAAACTGGAACAGGCGCGTTCCACCTACCGGGAAATTCTGGAACGTGTTCCTGCCAACACAGCCATTGCCGATTTCAGCATGTCATACATGACTTTGCTGCATTGGATGCTGGGCATGGGAGAAAATGGCCTCTCTCCATGGGCAAAACATGCCCTGAGGCTGGCTTCATTGCAAACCTGGGATGAACCCATTCCCGATTATCCTGCAGATGTCAACCTCAAAATCATGGGGGAATCTCTGCTGCTGCTGAAAGATCTGCGGGTTCGCTGTGACCGCTATTTGTTCCACGCTCCATGGCACAGCCCTCAGCGTTCTCAGCTGGTGGAATTGCCCCAGATTCTGGAGCTTCATCAGCCATCAACCGGCAATGAGATTGTCCGGTTTTTCACCCAGATGTCTGCAGCTCTGGCTCTTGCCCTGGCCGGTGACCCACAGGCCATCTCTGTGCTGGATCATGCGCTCCAAAAACCCATTACCGGAATCCTGCAGCTGGTGGTGGCCCACCAGGCAGCACGCCTTGAGGTCGCCATGCTTCTCGGTCCTACAGACAAACTGGCCTTGCAGCAAACAGCAGCAGATTTGCTGGAGCAACTGCAACTCCTGTCACCAGCTGGACTGCGCTGGGTGATCTGGTGGATGCGTCATTTTTCACCTCATGCTCTGTGTATTCTGGCAGAACACACTGAACTGCTGCAGGCTGGAGCTGACACATGTCTGCAAATTGGTCCACAGCAGGTCAAGTTCAATCAACAGATTGTGTCAGGATATCCCTTGCACCTGCTGGATCAGCAGAAGCAGGGATCGGGACAGGACACAGTGGCTTTGATGGAAAGCCACCAGAAACTGCTTCACCGTCTGGGAAAGCCTCCAGTGGTGTTTCTGGACCGTATTGCCTCTCTGCACCTCAAAGATAAAGATTCCAGTAAGGGAAATCCCTGTGAAATCACAGAGACTCTGTCTAAGATGGAGTCATGAAACGAACACGACTCTGGATCGCAGGTATCTTGGTGATTTTGGGAACCCAGGCTGCTTTCGCCAACCCGGGACAGGGGGTACAGCAACAACCTGTATTGATGAGCACACAGAGCTCTCCTTCACAACCTTGCAGCGGTTGCTGATTCCCTTTCAGGTGTAACCAGATTGTGCGTGGGTCTGGATAGAATACATGCATGTCAACACGCATCGCACTGGTCACTGGTGGCACCAGTGGCATTGGCCTGGGCATTGTTCGCAGGTTGAAACAGGACGGCCTGCAGGTCGCGGCCCTGGACCTGGATTCTGAACACAACCGCAAAGTGGCATCAGAGGAAGAAGTGCTCTTTGTGCCTGCCAATCTGGCAGAACGTGAAGCCTGCAAAAACGCCATCGGGCAGGTGGAAGAGGCCCTGGGGGGTCTGGACGTGCTGGTGAACAACGCTGGGTTTCAGCACATCAGCCCGATTGCAGATTTTCCCGAAGACACCTGGGACACCATGCTGCATGTGATGCTCACGGCACCCTTTTTGCTGTCCAAATACGCCTGGGAACTGCTTGGTCGCTCTGGTCAGGGGCGGATCATCAACATTGCTTCTGTGCATGGTCAGGTGGCGAGCCCTTTCAAAAGTGCCTACATCAGCGCCAAACATGGACTGATTGGTTTCACCCGGACGGCCGCTCTGGAAGGTGCAGCCACAGGCATCACGGTGAATGCCATCTGCCCGGCCTACGTGCGGACCCCACTGGTGGACAGGCAACTTGAAGACCAGGCGAGGACCCGCAACATTCCCATTGAAGAGGTGGTTTCGAAGGTCATGCTGGAACCTGCGGCCATCAAGCAGCTTCTGGAGCCAGAGGATGTCGCGGCTCTGGTGTCTTATGTGGCCTCAAAAGCCGCCTGGGGCATGACGGGTTCAGTGTTGAATCTGGACCTGGGCTGGACCGCCCGGTAAACCTCCATGTGGCGCGAAGACATCCCCGAGCACCGCACCCGCCCTCCCCAGTTGCGCGGGGTGATGGACCGTCCGCACCTGCTCCAGGACATGCAGGCCACCCGCCTCTGTGTGGTACAGGCTCCAGCAGGATACGGAAAAACCAGCGTGCTGTACCGGCTGTACCATGCCCAGAAATGCCTGTGGTACACCATGGACACCGATGACCTGCAACCTGTGCACCTGATTGGCGCTTTTGCACTGGGTCTGGAGCGTCTGGGGCTGGGAGACCGCCTGACTCACCTGCTGGACGAACAGGCCCCCATCAGCAAGTTGGTGGACACATTGATCGGCACACTCATCCAGCATGGGATCACCCTGATCATCGATGAAGCGCAGCACCTTCCCGAGAGCCCCCTGCATGGTGTGATGCGCAAACTGCTGGAGCAGAACCGGGTGGTTCTGGGCACCCGCAGGCCCATCCATTTGCCTGAACTGGTGAAAGCCCGGGCCTCTGGTGAACTCGGGGTGATCAGCTCCAACGAACTGAGTTTCAGTGCTGCAGAGTTCATGACCATGCTGCAGCAAGCCCAGGTGCAGCTCTCCCCTGCCGAGGTGCAATTGTGCCTGAATGTCACAGAAGGCTGGCCGATTGCCACACGGTATCTGGTGCAGGCCCTCTCGAGTGGCCGGGTGACCCCCAGAACGCTGGAGGACCTGGAATTGCGTGGTGCAGGTCTGGGTGAACTTTTTGCGTATGTGGCGCAGGAAGTGCTGGAGCCTCTGGACCCGGGCCTGCAGAGTTTTCTGAGGCGCAGCAGCGTCTTTGAGGTCCTGACCCCCGAAATCATGGAAGAGGCCCTTGAGGAGCCCCTCTCCCGCACCCACCTGGAAACCCTGGCCCGGTCTGGAACGTTCCTGTCCAGGGATGCCAGTGGAGCCTACCATGCCCATCCCCTGCTGAGAACCCACCTGCGCAGCACCCTCTCTGAAGAGGAGCAGCAGCAGATTGCCGCCAGGGGTGCACTGGCCTACGAGAAGCGTTCCCGCTTCAGGAATGCCCTCAATGCCCACCTGCTGTCAGGCAACCTTGAACGGGCTGCAGAACTGTTGTGTGAACACGGCAGTCGCTGGCTGATGGAAGGACGTGCCCGACTGGTTGGACGCGCCCTCAATCTGCTCTCGGAACGCTTTGGTGCCCATCCTGAACTGCACATCTTGCAGGGGGACGTGTTGCGGCACGCCTGCAGGTACCCGGAAGCGATTGCGGCCTACCGTCAGGGTCCCGAACTTGAGGCCCTGCTGGGTGAAGCGCAAGTGTATCTGGACACGGTGAGTCCTCTGCATGCGGTTCCACTGCTGGAAAAGGTTGCTCACCTGCCCAGAAATGAAGCGCAGGAGGCCAGATTCCTCACCATGCAGGCCGAAAATGCCCTGAACGAGGGAGAGGTTGAAAGGCCCAGACGCCACATCAGGCACCTCACCAGTCCGGCCCGACTGCACCTCCGTTCCGGTCAATTGCGGGAAGCCCTGCATGCAGCCACACATGCCTCAAGGGACGAAAAAGGCCTTCCCAGACTGGCCTCAGGGCACCGGGAAGGGCTTTTGCTCTCCAGCCTGCTTCATGCTTTTCTGGGTCAAACTGAAGAAGCCGAGCAGTGCGCCAGAGAAGGGATCAGGGAAAGCGAAAGGCTGGTCAGTCCTTTCAGTCTGGCCCTGGCCCATGCACGCCTGGGGCATGCCCTGATCAGCGCAGGAAAGTTTGAGGAGGCCCGCACCGCCTACCTCAACTCGCTGGAACAGGGCCAGGTGACAGTGGCCCCTCGGCTGCGGATCGAGGCCCAGATGGGTCTGGCCCACCTGGATGCCCGCCTGTATGGCAGAGGAGAAGAACACGCTGAAAAAGCCCGTGCCGTGCTGCAGGATTCCGGAGACCGCTGGATGTACGCGCTGATGCACCTGATCTACGCTTACGGCTTGCACCACGCCAGCACACAGAAGTCCCGTCAGGTGCTTTCTGAGGCAGCAGGTGCCGTGAGAAGCCTGCATGACCCTTTCCTGCAATGCCTGTGTGACCTGCTGGAATACCTGCAGACCCCTGGACCAGAACTGGCCCACAGGCTCCTGCACAACATGGAGTCGCACGATTACAGTTTCCTGCTGCTCAGGCCATCTCTCTTCTACCCTTTCGAGAATTCATCTGAGCGCATTCAGGCACTCATCTTGCTGAAGGCCCACAGCCCGGAACACAGCCTTTATCTGGACCACCTGGCAGAGCAACTCGGATACTCTGGGCTTCCAGACAGGCACCCTGGATACACCCTCAGGATCGAGCTGCTGGGTCCTCTGAAAGTCTTCAGGGACCAAAACCCCATCGAGGACTGGGGCCGGGCCAGAGCCCGTGACCTGCTGGCCCTGCTGGTGGTCAGTCCTGAGGGCATCACCCGGGATGTGGCCATTGAGACCCTTTATCCAGAAGAGGCCCCTGAGATTGCGGAGCGCAACTTCCGCATTGTGCTGCACGCCCTGGGCCAGACCCTGGAAAGTGAAGATGCCAAAGGCTACTTTCTGGAACGCAGTGACGTGCTGAAACTCAAACCCAGCCCGGACCTGAAGGTGGACCTTTGGGAGGCCTTCCGGGTCCTGGATTCCAGTTGCAGCCCGGAAGCCCTGCTGAACCTTCCTCTCAACCTGAGCACCCAGTTTGATCTGGCTGCCCTTGAAGACCAGAGGGTCCTGTACCGCACCCGGCTTGAACGTGCCCTGGTGCAGGCCGGGGAGCAGGTGCTGCACCAGAACCCCATTCAGGCAACCACCCTCGCAGAACGCGCCCTGATGCTGGAAAAAGCTTCCGAAGATGCCACCCGCCTGCTGATGCGCTGTGCCCACCTGCAAGGTCAGATGGACGTGCTGCACCGCAGTTACCAGCGTTGCGAGCAGGCGCTGGAAGACCTGGGCCTCAGGCCTTCCAGCCAGACCCGGAACCTGTATGTGGAATTGAATCGAGCACTGCTGCATTGAAGACAAGTCATGGGTTTCATCCAGAAGGACAGGACGGGCCAGAGACCCGTCCTGTGCAGTTTTGAGACCGCCCATCTCCTCCTGCCCCTCTGCAGGGTCCACCGGATGGGCTCTGTCAGAGGCCTGAGAGGCAAAATGGTGTAGCATCTTTTAAAACCATCTGCAACAGCAGTCAAACGTGCATTTCATGTGCAGCTCTTTTCCTATATTGAGTGTGTTTCTTCCTGTTCCCCGGAGTTTCCATGTCCCTGTCCTTCCGTCCCTCCATCACCGAACTGGCCCTCAAGTGGCCCAACCATGCTGAAGACAGGTTCGCAGCCCTCTTTGCACAGGCCTTGCACTGCAGCAAGGCAGCAGTGTGGTTGCAGTCACAGGATGAACCCACAGGAGTCCTGAAACCTCTGGGCACATATGGCATCCATCCAGATGAACGTCCTTTGCTGGAAAACGCCCGCATCAACCTGAAAGAACCTTCGCTGGGTCAGCAGGCCCAGCAGGGGGAGTACATTCAACTGGTCTGGACCCGGGACCTGAACAAAATGGGAGCCGCCGAGCACCTGCTGATGCGGGCTTATGGTCTGGACACCCTGTTCTGTTGTGCCCTCAGGCTGCCCGATGATACCCTGGGCCTGATCTATGCTGCCAGCGAAGAGGATCTGGAGCCCACCACCCAGCAGATTGTGCGTGCAGCACAGGTGGCAGAGGGCCTCACCATTGGGCTGCACCGCTCACAGTTGAAAGATGTGGCAAAGCAGACCCGTCAGGAGCTGCAAAACATTCTGCAGCACTCTCCTGACATGATCATCACCCGCAAGGGCACCATGTACACCTCGGTCAGCGATGCAGTGCAGCAGATTCTGGGTTACCGCCCAGACGAGATGGTGGGGCGCAGCATCACCGAATTCATCCACCCAGAGGACCTGGAGCCCACCCTGAAGCTGGTCCGGGAACACCTTGAGGAGCAGCAATCCATCCGGCATTACCGCTGCCGTTTTGTTCACAAAGACGGCCACGCTGTGCACATGTCCTGGAACACCGCCCTGCAGGAGGGGGACCGGGTGGTGGCTGTTGGCAGGGACATCAGCGACATTGTGGAAGCCAGGGCCCGCATTCAGGAAAGTGAAAACCGTTTTCGCACCATTGCCAACAGCGCACCGGTCATGCTGTGGATGATGGATGCAAAGCAGCAGTGCACCTTCTTCAATGATGGCTGGCTTTCCTTCCGGGGCCGCACCCTGGAACAGGAACTGGGCTGGGGATGGGCCCAGGGGGTGCACCCTGATGATTTTGAGTCCTGCAATGTCGAGTTTCAGAAGCGCTGGGCCGCCAGAGAACCCTATGAAGTGGAATTCCGCATGTTGCATGTCTCCGGGGAGCACCGCTGGACGGTCTCTAGGGGTGTTCCGCACTTCAGTGAGCATGGGACATTCCTGGGTTACCTGGGAGGCTGCCTGGACATCCATGACCGCAAACTGGCCCAGAAAGTGCTGGAAGAACAGGACCTGCAACTGCGCGAGGTGATGCGCCTGCAAAAGCAGTTCATGCAGGATGCAGCCCACGAACTGCGCACTCCGCTCACCGCCATCCAGGGCAATCTGGAAATTCTCTCCAGACACTTCCACCTGCCAGACACTGAAAAGCAGGAGATTCTTTCAGAGGCCCTGTGGGAGACCATGCGCCTGGGCCGTCTGGTCAATGACATGCTGGTCCTGGCCCGAGGAGACATGGGGCTCAGCTTCAGGGTGGAGGATGTCCGTCTGGACCGCCTGCTGCGGGGCATCTGGCATGAGGTCTGTTCTGTGACCCCCACCCATCACTTCGAGCTCGGAGGGCTGGAGAGAACAGTGATTCAGGGAGACCACGAAAGGCTGGAGCAGATGTTTCAGGTGCTGCTGGAAAATGCCGTGCGTTACACCCCGGAAGGTGGAACCCTTCAGCTCAGTCTGCAACAACAGGGCCATCTGGCAGAACTTCGCCTGAAAGACACCGGGGTCGGCATCGGACCTGAAGACCTGCCTCGCGTCTTTGAGCGCTTCTACCGGGTGGACAAGGCCAGACAGCGCAACGATGATCCGGGAGGAACAGGTCTTGGCCTGCCCATTGCAAAATGGATTGTGGAAAACCACGATGGCAAAATCTGGCTTGACAGCGAACCAGACAGAGGAACCACTGTGGTGGTGCAGTTTCCTCTGAAATAAAGTCAAACAGCTGAATCAAAAAAGCCCGGAGGTCTCTCCGGGCTTTTGGATCTGGTCAGGCTCAATCTGCTGCAACAGTGCGAACAGCGGTTTCACGGTTTTTGAGGGGAATCTGAGGCACAAAGAAGCTGAGGAGGAGGGCCAGCAGTGAGATGTACAGTCCGGCCCAGAACAGGTGAATGATGCTGACGGCAAAACCTTCCTTGAGCCCGGCGTTGAGTTTCACAGCCAGTTCTTTTGCCTGCTGGTCCAGGCTGGTTTTCAGCTGTGCCAGCACCTGCGTTTTCATGGCGGCTGGTGTGCGGTCGGCATTTGAAACGAGGGTTTTCAATTGCTCAGGGGTCTGAGGGTCGGCCAGCACTGCAGCCTGGGCCTTCTGGTCCCCATTCAGGGCATTTTTGATGGTGGCGTACTGCTCATCGAAAGCCTTTTTCACCTGGGCAGTCATGTCCAGATTTCCGGTGAGGGCAGCGCTGCCTTCTCCACCGAACCCGGAGAAACTCTGCCCCTGCAGTCCAGGCATGCTGGGCATGTGCTTTGGAACTTCGGTGGTGAGGGTGTTGGTGAGAACGGTTCCGAAAATGGCCACCCCGATGGTCCCACCGATCTGGCGGAAGAACTGGCTTGCAGAGGTGGCCACACCGATCTCGGTGGGTTTCACAGCATTCTGCACGGCAAGGGTGAACACGCTCTGGGCAGGTCCGAGGCCGAGGCCCAGAATCACCATTCTCCAGACCATGTCCCACTGGGTGCTGTTGACACTGACGGTGGTGAGCAGGAACAGGCCAAGCACCATGATCAGGTTGCCCACAATCAAAACAGGCAGGTACTTCTTGATGCGGGCAATGATCGTCCCGGAGATGATGGAGGAGAAAATCATCCCGAACATCAGGGGCAGCATGGTGGTCCCGGAGTTGGTGGCGGAAATCCCCAGAACCTGTTGCATGAACAGGGGAAGGAACATCAGGGCACCCATGAAGGCCATGTTGATCACAATGGAGGTGATGCTGCTCATGGTGAACACTTTGTTCCTGAAGAGGGCCAGGTGAATGATCGGCTCTTTGACCCTGGATTCGGTGATCAGAAAGAGAACCAGAGACACCAGGGACACCCCAAACAGGGAAAGGATGCGGGCAGAATCCCAGGGGTAGGCGTGCCCACCCCAGGTGAGGGCCAGCAGCAAGGGCACGAAGGTGGTGATGATCAGACCTGCACCCACATAATCGATCCGGGGTTTTTTCTCCAGGCTCATCTTCAGCAGGGGCATGTGGGTCACCAGCATGTACAGGCTGATGATGCCGATGGGGAGGTTCACATAGAAGACCCATCTCCATCCGGCAATTTCATGCCCGAGGAAGTGCATGGTCCCGTGGTCGGTCAGGAAACCCCCAATGAAAGGACCCACCACACTGGACAGTCCGAACACTGCACCAAAGAGGCCCTGAATCTTGGAGCGTTCCTCGATGGGCACGATGTCAGCGATGACCGCAAAGGCGATGGTGAAAAGGGCTGCACCACCAAGGCCCTGAATGGCCCGGAAGACCACCAGCTGGGTCATGCCGTCTCCAAGGAGGGGCAGGGTGCCAAATTCACCAGCAAGTCCGCACAGCATGCTGCCCAGCAGGAAGATGATGACCCCGATGATCATGATGGGTTTGCGTCCATAAAGGTCAGAGAGTTTTCCGTAAATGGGAACCATGACGGTGCTGGAGAGCATGTAGGCTGTGGTGACCCAGGAGTAGAGTTCCAGGCCTTTGAGCTGCTCGATGATGCGGGGCATCGCGGTGGAGACGATGGTCTGGTCGAGAGCGCCCAGCAGCATCACCACCATGATGGAGCCCAGAATCAGGTTGCGTTCTCTGGGTGTGATCGTGATCTGTGTCATGCGTTTTCCTTTTCCTGAGGGGTTCTTTCTTTTTCGTAGATGGAATCGAGCAGTTTGCGCATCAGGGAGATGAAGGTGGAAAGCTCGTCTTCGGTGAGGCCACTGACCAGCGGGTGCACCGTGTTGTAGATGGTCTTTTGCACCTGCAGCCTCTTTTCCTCCCCTTCCGGGTTGATGGTCAGGATGGTGCGGCGGGAGTCTTTCGGGTCGATCTCGCGGGAAATGGTGCCAATCTGCATCAGGCGGTCAATGGAACGGCTGACCATGTCTCTGGGAATGCGCAGCCGGTCTGCAATCTCGCTGGGATAACGGGCACCATGGTGGATTTCCCGGGCAATGATCAGGTCTTTGAGCTGCAGGTTGTGTTCCTGCTCCAGACGCTGGGTCATGCGGCTTCCTAAAGCCTGGCCCAGTTCCTGATGGGTTTTGAGAAAATCGAAAAGCTGGGGGATCGGTGCATCCTGCATGTGATTGTTATAGCAGATAATTGCATCGTCCAACTATATGCACATGCAACTAAGCCATTGTGCTGAATTCAGGCTGAATGACCTGCACTCAGCGACAGGCTGCAGAAAAAACCCAGAGCTGGTTTTCAGGGATGTCAGGTCCATGGTTGATCCTCCTTGAACCTGCACAGTATGCAGCATTCCAGAAAAAACCAATGTGAGACGCAAGACGGCACCCGGAAATGGATTGTGCTATGGTGAAGACAGGAAGGCTGGGGACCTGTGCAGGTCCCCAGCCCTTTTGCTTTTCCAGCAAACCTCTCCTCAACTCATCCCATGCGGAAATTGAAGCGTCCGGCCTGCTTGACCTCGTACATCAGGCTGTCTGCCCGCTTGAGCAGGGCATCCACCGACTCCCCTGCAATCGCCCGGGTGATGCCTATGCTGACCCCGATGTGAATGTGGTTCTCCTCAATGTGAAAGGGCTCTCGCATGACTTTGAGGATGCGGTCGGCAATCTGGGTGAGCATGTCATCGGAAACATCTCCCCCCAGAATCACCGTGAATTCATCCCCGGCCAGACGGTACACCCGGTCCTGGGTGCGCACTGCGTGTTTGAGGCGCTGGGCCACTTCCTTGAGGACTTCATCTCCGGCCTGGTGACCATGGGTGTCATTGACCTGTTTGAAGTGGTCCAGGTCCAGAAAAGCCACGGCAAAAGGCCCAGAACGAAAACGACTGCGCAGGTAGGCATAAAAAGCATGTCTGTTCTCGGCAGCAGTCACCTGATCTTTGAAAGCAATGTCCTGCAGGTACAGCTGGTATTCCACATGGTCTGTGATGTCTTCAAACACCAGAAGCGTGCGATCTTTGCGCTGCATGGGGATGCGGGTCAACTGGAACCATCCCTGCCCCACCCAGCGGGAGTACACGGGTTCTTCCCGGCTGCTGGACACCTTGCTGTCCTTTTT
This sequence comes from Deinococcus cellulosilyticus NBRC 106333 = KACC 11606, assembly GCF_007990775.1. Lineage (NCBI taxonomy): Bacteria > Thermotogati > Deinococcota > Deinococci > Deinococcales > Deinococcaceae > Deinococcus > Deinococcus cellulosilyticus. The sequence goes on from NZ_BJXB01000012.1 coordinate 165,226, forward strand.
GAGGGCTTTCCAGTTGAAGGTTTCTCCCTGCTGCCAGAGCACCCCGGTGATGCGTTCTGCTGCAGGGTTCAGCCCAATGATCTTCTCCCGATCATCGAGCAGCACGTAACCACTTGGAGAGTGGGCCATGATGGTCTGCAGGTCTTCATTGACCTGTTCGAATTCTGCCCTCAGCAAGCGCTGTTCCAGTTCACTGATCACCCGCGCAGAGAAGCGCTGCATGATGTCAATGTCGCGTGCTGTGAACTGGTGAGGCTCCTTGCAGATGCCCACAATGGCTCCCAGGCGGTAGCCATCTGGAGTTGCAAGGGGAACCCCCAGAAAAGACTGCACTCCGGGAACCTTTGCAGGAAGGGGAAGACGGTACCGGTCTGGATTTTGCACATCAGACACAGACACCGGCTGTCCAAACTGCAGCACATAATCACAGAGGATCACCAGTTGTTCGGCCTTCCCTTCTGGCAGGTGGGCACACACCCGGAACCATTCCCGGTTGTGGTTCATGAAGCTGATCACCACCCCACGCAGATTTAAAATGACGGCAAGATCTTCAGCAATTTTGTTGAATACCGCTTCATCCAGCGTGTCCAGGATGGAAAAACTGAACAGTCGGTCAATGCGTTGTTCTTGGGTGATGGTGTAGTGGGAGGGGCGCACAATATACTCCAGAGGAATTGATTTTCTACATGGTAGGGGAATTTGCAACAAGAAGAGTGAAAGAATTGTTGTAAGGGTAAACCCCGGGGTTTACAAAGCAGAGATGAAATTCTAACCGCCTTCAAATACAGAAATCAGCTTAACTTCAGCCAAAATTCAGGCTCCTTTCAAGAAGGGCATCTGCACAAAACAGATCCTCTTGGCGGAGGATCTGTTTTGTGCAGAATATTAGCAAGCCAGCTGTGTTATCGGGTGGTGATCAATTCAAGTTCAGCTGCCCCATAATAATGCGAAGGCCCCTGATTTGCGGGAATTGTGGATGTGTTGGTGGTTGGAGGGTTTGTGGTTGTGGTGGTTGTGTTGCTGGTGGAAGGCGACACCACAGGTGCTGAAACCCCGATGGCCCGTGCCACAGCAGTGGACAGTGCGGGTGTGTCCTGTTCGGTCATCACCTTGAAAAGACCGGTCAGGTTGCCCACGTTTTCGGTGAGGAGGTTCAGGGGCTGACTGGTGACCAGGGCCAGCACACGGCTCTTGCCCACAGGCTCAATGGCTGTGAAGTCAAAGTTGCCATATCGCAATCCAGGAAGCGTGATCACCTCGTTGGCCCGAATCTGGTTTTTGTCGTTGTAGGTGTTGGGGAACACCACCACCAGATTCCCATTGGGGTCCAGTTCAATGATGTTCAGGTAACCGGCCTTGCTGCTGCGCACTTTGAAAGAGATGCGCTCACCGAGCTTGTAGGAAGGCTGACTGGCCTGTGCTTCCACCTTGAACTGGGTTTTGTTGACCAGTTGCTGGAAAAGCTCAGATGGGCTGCTGGCATTCTGGACGGTGGCAGGAGGGGTCACCGCCGGAGCAGGGTCGGCGTCACCAAAGGCATAGAAATCACTGTTCAGCCACTTTTCGGGACCCGAGAGTTGGGGGGTGTGGGCCCTGGATCTGGCCCGCTGTTTGATCCAGTCCACCGCATAATTCCTTAAAGCCTCAAAGCTGATGGGTTTGGGCAGGGTGGAAAGGCCGTTGTAAACCGCCTGGGTGAAGGCACTGCCCTCCCCTTTTCTGAGGGCTCCGAGGGCCACCTGGTTTTCTGCAGCCGCAGAAAATTCAATGTAATTCTGGGTGTTCACAGCCTTGCTGGCATCCAGTGCGCCATCGTCCAGGGAGAATTCCTTGTTGCTTGCAATACCACACCCGGTGCTGGCCTTGTCCCAGAATTTGGTGTCTGCATCCACACCATCATCAATGTCAAAAAGGCTCTTGGTGACGGTGCCACTGAAGCAGGAATCAAACATCACCAGGATTTCCCTGGCCTTGACCTGCTGCAAGATGGTCTGGATCTCATCGTCGAGGATGACATTCAGATCGTAGGGCACAATGGACTCGTCACAGCCATCGGATTCATCACCGCTGCGGTCATTGACCTGGGCACCGTGACCGGAGTAATAGAAGATCACCCTGTCGTTGGGACCCACCCCTTCGGTGAGCCAGGTGCGCATCTGACTCAGGATGTTGGCACGGGTGGCCTGGCGGTCCAGCAACACATGCACCTGATCGGGAGTGAAACCGATCTGCCCAATCACCTCCTGGATCAGCTTCACATCGGTCTCTGGACCGCGCAGGTTGGCTTTGGGGTCCTTGTATTCGGCAAGTCCCACCAGAAGTGCCCGGTTTTCTGCGTAAGACATGCTGCTGAGGCCAAGACAGGCAAGCAGGCCCAGGGCTTTGATGGATGCGGATTTGAGATTCATGGGTGCCTCCTCAGGCAGATGCCTGTGTGGTTGAATGCTTGATCTTCTGGTCTTCCAGCTGTGGACTTGCCTTCATTAAACCAGAAAGGGCTGTCCGAAACCTGACAGGTAAAGTTTTCAGGTCCTGGTCTGAGCAGCCTGAACTGGAGCTGATTACGGGAAACACCCGGAGATGGTTCCTCATCAACATGAAGGTCACTCAGCCCTGTCTCAGATCATGCACAATTTTCAGGCCTGAAGGGCACGTTTTGATCACAACCACTGCAAAACATCAAAAACCAGCACCAGCTGAGCAGGTGCTGGAAACAAAAACCTCCAGATCACTGAAAGTAAAACTTCTGGGTGCCCGCTCCGCTATAAGGCCATGCACTGAGCCATGCTCCTGCACTGTTGCTGTTCACCGTGAGGGCATGTCCATTTGACTTCGAGGTGAAGTACACCAGACCTGCGCTTTCCTGCAAGGCAAACAGTTGACGGTCTCCCTGGGTGCAACTGCCCCAGTTCACGGTGTTGGCATTGTTAGAAGAGATGTACAGGCAGTTGCTGCCATATTTCAGCTGGTAAAAATGACCGGACACGTTCTGGTAGGTCAGTGTCCATGCGCTCACACTGCTGCAGGATTGCTGGTCCACCACGCTTCCTGTGCCCCTCAGGCAAAGCTGGCTGGAGGAATTCACCAGTTTTTTGCTGAGGTTGCCCCAGTTGACCCCACCTCCACCGCCTGTGGTGGTTCCACCATGCAGGACCTGGGTTTCGCGGGTCCAGTAAACGGGAAGGCTGCCCCAGGTGTTCTCTCCGGCCTGCCAGTTGCCCCCGATGTTGGTGATGTAGCCGTAATCGGCATTGCGGTTTTTGATGTCCTCGGCGACCCGCTCCATGTCGGTCTGGGTGGGAACGGAGTGGACCAGATGCCACACCAGTGCCCCTCTGGCATGGGCCGCGTTTGTGGCGTTGATGATGTTCTGGGCCTGGGCTGCGTAAGCATTCATGTCGCTTTCAAACAGCACTGCAATCTCGTCAGCATTTACCGCGCTGGTCACGCAAGTGTCGGCAATCCCTGCATTGAAGGCAATCAGAGCACCACTGCGGTACTTGTTGACGATGTTCCTGAGCTGCTGGTATTCATTCACGAAGGCACTGCAGCTCCAGTTGCTGGGGGCGGCCTCATCAAAGAAAATCCCTTTCAGGTTGGGCATCTGCTGGAAGTAGGCCTGCACCTGCGCTTCAATTCTGGCCCAGGTCTGGCACACCCCGATCTGGTTGCAGCCGTGGTTGAAGTAACCTGTCGGGACATAACCCAGCATTTTGACACCTCTGGCGTTCTGGGTGTCCACGATTCCCTTAAAGGTGCTGACATTGTTGACAGGGGTGGTGGTCTGCCCCTGAAAGATGCCATTTTCAGGGTTGATCAGGGCGAGGCCATTGGTGGGCAACTGGTTGTAGAGGCTGCTGTCGGTGCCCCAGTAGCTGATCACGCCAATTCTGGACTCCAGACGCTGCTGCTGAACGTCTGGAGACTGAGGGCTCTGGCTGCTGGAGCAGGCCACCAGCAAGGTGAGGGCGGAAGCAAAAGTCCATTTCTGCATAAATCCTCCTGTTTGCTGCAAGCATGAAGGGTGCAGCACCTTTTGAGAAAGTGCAACTGGGATGCAAGGGGAATTGTCAGGCCCTTCCACTGTAAATGGAATTTTAATCAAAGTCAATCAACTGATTGATCATAATTGATTTATGATTGTTTTTGCCTTCCAGGTTCCTCAGGCCTTGCAGAAAGTCCATCGAAGAAAGTCATGTCATCAGGCCTGAAAAAACCATGTAAAGCTCTGGGGGCGCTCAAAAACCTCTTCGTTTTGCATCAAAAATCGATCAATCTTTGATTGACTTTGATCAGAGAACCTCCTATGCTGGAACCAACTGCCCCCGTCGAGGTTCTCAAAATGCTAGAAATTCGCCTGAAAAAAATCCAGCAGTACCTGTACTCCCATGGCACGGCCACCGTGCAGGAGCTCGCGGATCACACTGGAGCCAGTGTTGCCACCATCCGGCGCGATCTGGTCAAGATGGAAGAAGATGGCCTGATCAGTCGCACTTACGGCGGAGCCACCCTCACCAGTGAAAATGGGGTGGAAATTGCCTTCCAGGTGCGTGAGCACCAGTACCTGAAAGAAAAGCGCGCCATTGCAGAAGCTGCCTACGCCCACCTGAAAAGCGGCATGACGGTGTTCCTGGATGCTGGAACCACCGTGCTGCAAATGGCCAGAATCATCAAGATGCAGCCCCTTCCCCTCTTTGTGATCACCAACGGCATCAGTGTGGCCCAGGAACTGATCGGGGTGAGCGAGGTCAAGGTGATGCTGCTTGGCGGCCAGATCCGGCCCGAGAACCTCTCCAACGTTGGCCCTTACGCCGAGCGCATGCTGGAGAACTTCTGGTTTGACCTGCTTTTCCTGGGCACCAGTGCGGTGCGACTGGACCATGGGCTGTTCACACTTGATGCCGCAGAGGCTTCGCTCAATTTCAAGATGCTGGAACGGGCCGGAGAGAAAGTGCTGCTGGCAGATTCCAGCAAATTCAACCGCAGTGCCCCTTACCGGGTGGCGGAACTCTCGGCCCTGACCCGCATCATCACCGACCACCACCTGCCAGATGATCTGGCCCGTCGCATCACCGACCAGGGTGTGGCCCTGGAACGGGCAAGCAGCACTGTGCCACAGGTGGGAGAAATCGGGTGAAACACAGCCTCACTGGACAGGTGCTCACCGCACAGGGACTGAAAACAGGCACCCTCCATTTTGACCAGCAGGTGCTGGGCTTTGAAGAACAGGAACTGCAAGGACCCCAGAACCTGATTCTGCCCGGGTTCATTGATGTGCATGTGCATGGTGGGGGTGGATTTGATGTGATGGACGGCCTGGAAGGCATTCGGGGCATGGCCAGATATCATGCAAGACATGGAACCACCTCACTGCTTGCCACCACCATGACAGGGCCCTGGGATCAGGTGGTGGAGGTGCTCAGGGACATCAAACAGGCCAGTCAAACCCAGGAGCCAGACTGTGCCCAGGTGCTCGGCGCCCATCTGGAAGGCCCCTTCATCTCAAAACACCGTCTGGGCGCACAACCGGATTTCACCCTGGAGCCCACGCCTGAGCGAGTCAGTGAGGCTCTGAGTGCTGGAAACATCCGGGTGGTCACCCTGGCACCAGAAGTTCCCCACGCTGCAGGGGGCATCAGGCAATTTGTGGATGCAGGTGTGAGGGTGAGCATCGGTCACACTGCAGGAAATGAACAGGATGCCCTGCAAGCCGTTGAGCTTGGAGCCAGCAGTTGCACCCACACTTTTAATGCCACCGGAGGCCTGACGGGTCGGGAACCCGGAGTGCTGGGAGTGGTCCTGACCAGTGAAATGGTGCATGCAGAGGTGATTCTGGACTTCCATCACGTGCATCCTCTGAGCTTCAAACTGCTGACTTTGCTCAAGCCCGACAGAACTTTGCTCATCACCGACGCCATGCGTGCTGCAGGCTTACAAGACGGCATTTACGATCTGGGAGGCCAGGAGGTCACCGTGCAAGGTGGGGTCACCCGCACCCTCTCAGGCTCTCTGGCAGGCAGTGTGCTGACCATGGATCAGGCTTTCAGGAATGCTGTGCAGTGTGGTCTCTCTGTTGAGGAGGCATCCAGACTGGCCTCTCTGAATCCTGCAAAGTATCTGGGGCTGGAAAAGAAAGGCATGCTGGAACAGGGCTGGGATGCAGACCTGGTGGTTCTGGGGCCTGATCTGGAGGTGCATCAGGTGTTTGTGGGTGGAACACAGGTCAAGCAGGAAATCCAGCCTGTTTAGTGGTCGAGATCAAAAGAGGAAGCCCAGGGCTTCCTCTTTCTCGCAACATCAATGCAGAACTTCCACCAGAAAACCTCCAGGACAGCGGTAATAAAAAGTCCAGGAGCCGTGGAGTTTCCGTGGGGATTCTGCCTCGAGACCATCACGGATCATCTGCTGGTGGATTTCATTGACTTTTTCTTCACTGGGCTGAATGAACCCGATGTGGAAACCCTCAGGATACTGGGCACCTTTGCTCTTGAAGATGCCCATGACCATGCCATTGTCATCGGTCAGAAAGGACATGTGGTCATTGGGTTTTCCCATGGTCTTCATTTCAAAATATTTCTGCAGAAAATCTCTGGTGCCAGCCACATCATCAACAAGCAGGGTCAAATGATTCAATCTCATGGAATGTCCTTTCACGGGTGGATCAACCACCCTCGGGAGGGGACGAATGCGCAATGATTTGACAGTGTCCTGTCAACATTCAGCTTATGCTTTTGACAGCATGCTGTCAATTTAGGCTGGATAGCTTAAGGGAAGTTCACATTCTACAGTTCACAGTGAGACTGGCCGCCATGCAGAAGCCAGCATGTTGACTGGAACCAGCAGCAGATCAGCAACCTGCAGTCACTCCTGTTGCACAGAACAACACAACAGACGTTTCTCCAGTTGCACAAGCAAATGTCCCAGGGTTTTGAGAGCATCAACATCCAGGTCTTTTGCCACTTCATTGGCCCACTGGATCTGCGCAGCCTCTATTTGCTGCAAGACAGCTTTACCCTGGTCAGTCAGCACCAGCAATTTTGCACGCTTGTGGCAGGGGTTGTCCTGGTATTCAGCGAGGCCTTCTTGCTCCAGAACATCTGCCACACGTTGTACACTCTGGCGGGTGAGGCCCATTCTGCGGGCAATGGTCGCCACCGAACTTCCCTCCTCACCCATGGCTCCCAGAACCTGCCATCTGGCTGTGCTCTGTCCGGTGGGACGGGTGATCTTCTCCCCTGCCTCGCCGATCAGGCCGTGCAGTCGAAAGATTTGCACCACCACCTGACTGAATGTTTCAGCGGCAGGGGTGCGGGGCACTTCAGGAGGGGAGGCAGCATCAGCAGACATGACAGCATTCTGTCATCTTTCAGAGGAACAAATCAATGCAGCAGGAAAGGGGTTGCCTGCTGCACCTGTGATCGCCTGGACATGCCAGAGGATCAGCCCTTGACTGCTCCCGAAGTCAGATTGGACACAAACTGGCGAGAAGTGAAGACGAAGAGAATCAAGAGGGGCACAGTGGCAATGGCCGTACCGAGCAGCAAGGCTCCCCACTCCACATTGCTGACCCCCTGAAGGCTACGCAACACCAGGGGAAGGGTGAAGGTTTCCTGTTCCCGCAGCATCACCAGGGCGTTGGAGAAGCTGTTCCAGGAGAAAATAAAGGTGGTGAGGCCCAGGGTGGCCATCACGGGGCCAAGCAGGGGAAGCACCACGTTCCAGTAGATGCGGAATTCACTGCAACCGTCAATGCGGGCGGCTTCCATCAGCTCTTTGGGAATCGAGGAAACGATGTACTGGCGCATCAGGAAGATCCCGAAGGCGTTGGCTGCACCAGGGAAGTACAGGGCGATGGGTTTTCCGACCCAGCCGATCTGCTGCATGATCAGGTAGTAAGGGACGAGGCCCAGCAGACTGGGAATCAACACGGTGCCAAGCAGCAGGCTGAACATCACGCTCTTGCCCTTAAATTCGTACATGGCAAACGCATATCCGCCCAGCGAGCAGAAGAACAGGGTGAAAATCACCGACATGATGGAGATGTAGGTGCTGTTCCAGAAGGCACGCCAGAAGTTGGTCTGCTCCAGCAGGATCTGGTAATTCAGGGGACTGGCATCCCCAAACCACATGTGAACAGGCATGGAGAACACCTGTCCCTTGTCATAGGTGGCCAGCACAAACATGAAAAACAAAGGGGCCAGGGTCAGGAGGGCCAGAACCGTCAGGCCCAGGTGCAACAGGATCTTGCCTCCCAGTTGTTTCTGCCTCAGGGTGGAGTTTTTTGCAGGAGGGGTCAGGGAAACGGTCATGGTCAGGCCTCCGAAGGATCTGCTGTGCGCCGAAACACCGCGTTGGTGATCAGGGTGATGAGCAGCACAATGACGAAAAGAACCCATGAGGTGGCTGCTGCCGCCCCCATGTCCTGGTTTGGGCCGAAGGCATTGTTGTAGAGGTACAGGCCAATGGTCTGGGCAGAGTACTCCTCGCCTCCTGAGGGTGGACCAGAGAAGAGAATGAACACTTCATCAAAGAGGTTGAGGTTTCCGACAACTGTGCCAATGGTGGTGAAATAGGCAATCGGACGCAGGAGGGGCAGGGTGATGTGCCAGAACTGTTGCCAGCGGGTGGCACCATCCACCTGAGCAGCCTCGTAGATGTCATTGCTGATGGTCTGCAGTCCAGTGAGGTACAGCACCGTGTTGTAACCAAAATAGCGCCAGAAGATCAGCAGACACACCAGTGGTTTGGTGTATTCCTTCTCGAAGAGCCACTGGATGTAACCTTCACCCGTTTGGTCTGGAATCAAGGGGTCAAACAGGACAAAATTGTTGAGCCACAAAAGGAGTTGATTCACCGCTCCGTTACGTTCACTGAACAGCACAGTGGTGACCAGGGCAATGGCCACCGTAGAAGTGACAAATGGCACCAGGAATGCTGCAGTGAAAAAATGCTTGAACCTCCCCACCTGGGTGTGCAACACGTAAGCAAGGGGAATGGCAACGAGGTGCTGGGGAAGACCGGAAACGATGGCAATCCAGAAGGTGTTTTTCAGCACGGTGGCAAACAGGGGATCGGTCAGCACGTACTGAAAGTTGGACCAGAGGGGTTTGACCCAGTGCATGGTCGAGAGCCCGGAAGCAGAGTCCCACTGACTGAAGGCCAGCAACAGGGAAAACACAATGGGAAAGAGGCCAAAAACGGCGAACAGCACAAAAAAAGGGCTGACGAAGAGGTAAGGTGCTGCTTGCTTCTGCAGGTGAGACCAGTTCCAGTTGCGGGTCTGTGGTTGTTTGGTGGTGGTGGTCATGGGTGTTCCTCTGGGAAGACGGCTGGAGGGGCATGTCCCTCCAGCCGATCATGTGGGGTCAGTTGCCGCGATTGACGCGACGTTCGACCAGGGCCTGGGCTTCATCAAGCGCGGTTTTCACATCCACACCGCTGTTCAGCACCCTGGTGATGGCCGTACCAAGGGCATCGTTGGCAACACTGTCATAGCGGTTGGCATCAAAGGGTCGGGTGTTGTTGGCAGCTCGCACCCACATGGGCCGGACCACCTGCCCCCCCAGGAAATCCACAGGCTTGCGGAACAGGGCGTCGTTCTGGGCGGCTTTCAGGGCAGGCAGGGCGGTGATGGCTTTGAAGCTGTTCAGCTGCACGTCCTTGTTGAGGCCGTAGAACCTGATGAAATCCCAGGCCAGGGCTTTTTGCTTGCTCTGTTTGGGAATCGCCAGGAACGTCCCGCCCCAGGTGGCGTAACTCTTTTCCGGCAGGTCCACAGCACGCCATTTTCCTGCGGTGCCAGGAATCAGGGCCCGCATGGTGCCTTCAAACCATGCTCCGAAAGGCTGGGTGGCAAGCATTCCTTTGTTCAGGGCATCCGTCCAGTCGGGCGTAAACTGGGTGAGGTTGGCGTCCAGTTTGGAATCGCGGGCCATCTTGGCAAGTTGCAGGGCTTTCACAAAACGTGGACTGTTGAGCATGGGCTGCCCTTTGGCATCGAAGAAGAGGCTTTCACCTTCCCCGATGTTGGCGCGGATGTAGGCCAGAGCAATGAAGTTGGCATGCAACAGCAAGTAAGCGCCGGTTTTTTCTTTGATTTTCTTGCCTGCGTCGATGTAGCTCTCCCAGCTTTTCGACAACTGGGCGGGGGTCACACCAGCTTTCTTGAGAATGTCGTCACGGTAAAAAAGGGTGCCAGGGGCGATGTCCACAGGGAACACATACAAGCCGCCATCTGCATTGGTGGCCTGTGCCCAGGCGTAACCGGTGACCAGTTTCTGGTATTGCTTGGCATTGTAGGGGGCCTTGCCCAGGTCTTCGAGACCACCGGACTCACCGAAACGGGCCACAAATCCAATCTCCACGCAATCCACATCCCCTGCGCCATTGCCAGTGGCAAGTGCAGTGGTCAGGGCGTTGTGATGGTCGGGGTAAGCCAGGGTGTTGATTCTGATGTCCACATCGGGGTGCTGCTTTTTCCACATGGGAATCGCAGCTTCAATGGACCGGTTCACATCGGGATAACAGTTGACCGTCAGGGTGGCCGCCTGGGAGAGAGAACCAAGAGAGAGCAGAACGATGAGACTGAGGGCTTTTTTCATATTTTCCTCCACTTTGTTCCAGGGGAACAAGAAATGAACATGTTTTGAGAGAGAGATCACAATTTTGAATTGCGATTTCTTGAATCAGCCAGAAAATTCCCGCCTGTGTCGGATTACTTCCTGAAAATTGTTTCAGAATTTGACAACGTTTTCATCATCATCCCGAAAAAGGCCATGGGTGGGTGCTTAAACGTCCAGCCTCTGTGGAGATCCAGAGGGTGGACTCGCGAATCAGCAGTCTGGGAGCAGGTTGACATAGGGTGTAAGGCCTGTTTTTC